>JBCDFB010000046.1:0-12288 GCA_039178655.1 Pseudomonadota bacterium
GGTGGGCATCCATACCAAGGCGCTCAGCGATGGGGCCGGCAAACTGGGTGAAGCCGCCCGACACCAAGACGGTGCGGATGCCGTTGGCCTTCAGGGTGCGCGTCATGGCCGCAGCGCCGGGGGTGAGGGTGATCGCGCTTTGAAGGATTTTGTCGATGGCGCTTTCGCCAATGCCTTTCAGCAGTGCCACGCGGGATGTCAGCGCGCTTTCAAAGTCCAACTCGCCGCGCATAGCACGCTCTGTGATGGCAGAAACCCTGGCCTTTAGCCCAAGCTCGGCGGCGAGTTCGTCGATACACTCCTGTTCGATGAGCGTTGAATCCATGTCGCTCAACAGGAGCTGCTTGCGCCGGTCCGCGCGTGGCTGCACGACGAAATCCACCGGCGCATCGGCGAGGGTGCGCTCAACGATGCGGCGCGTGGGGTGAATTTCCCCATCGATGAAGATATCAGTGGCCCGCGCATCAAGCCGTTCCGCGCAGCGTGCGTTGAGTGCACCCACCACCTGCGCGGCAAGTGCCGGCTCAAGCGTGTCTGAGGCAATGAGTGTGACGACGAGTTCCATGGCCGTTCTCATTGCCGGTCCGACGGCGTCGGGCAAGTCCGCTCTGGCGCTCAGCCTTGCGCAGGCGCTGGGCGGCACGGTGGTGAACGCGGACGCCATCCAAGTCTACAAGGACCTTCGCATCCTGACCGCGCGCCCGAGCGTGGCGGTGAGCGCTGCGGTCCCCCATGCGCTTTACGGCTATGTTGATGGCGCGGTGGCGTACGGCGTGGGGGCGTGGCTTGCCGATGCGTGGGCGGTGTTGGGCGACTTGGCGCGCCGGGGGCGGCCTGCCGTCATCGTGGGCGGAACGGGCCTTTATCTTGATGCGCTGGGGCAGGGGCTTTCCGCCGTGCCGCCCGTGACGGCCGATGTGCGCGCCTTTTGGCGCGATGCTTTGGCCGCCGACGGGGCAGTGGCCCTCCACACAGTTTTGCAGGAGCGCGATCCGCTGATGGCCGCGCGGCTGCGCAACAGCGACGGGCAGAGGATCGTGCGCGCGCTGGAGGTAATTGAAGGGACCGGACGCTCGCTCGCCCACTGGCAGGAGGAGGCGGGGCCTGCGCCCCTTGATGATTTTGACGTTGTCCATCGCGTCGTGCTGGAGCCGGGGCGCGACGTGGTGCGCGAGCGCATCAGAGAGCGGTTTGATAAGATGATGCAGGCCGGCGCTTTGGGGGAAGCGGTGCGCCTGTCAGACCGGCATTTGAGTGACGCGCTTCCGGTAATGAAGGCAATCGGCGTGGCGCCGCTGGTCGCACATTGGCGTGGCGAGATAAACCGGTCCGATGCCATCGCCCAAGCTGTGACGGAAAGCCGGCAATACGCCAAACGTCAGGACACGTGGTTCCGCAACCGCTTCGGTGACTGGCCGCGCGCGGCAGACGTGGAGAGCGCCCAAAGCCTCATCCTGAGCAGTGTGCGGCCCGCGGGGCTTGCGGCGGTGGAATGATTGTGTTGCGCGAGCTGAATGCTTGTGCTAGCCGCCCATCCATGAGTGGAAATCACGAGCTCGTAATTTTGGTGCGCATCGCCGGGGCCTGAGCAAGGTCCGGGAACGGCGGTGCGCGTGTCAGGCCCTTCGGGGCCTTTTTTGTTGCCCGCTCGACCGAACCAGCCTCACCGGACCCGAGCGGAAAATGCCTCGGCAGGGCGTGGATCGGGAGAGAGACATGGATGAGCGCAACATGGGCCGCATGAGCGGCGCGCAGATGGTGATCGAAGCGCTGAAGGACCACGGCGTGGACACCATCTTTGGCTATCCGGGAGGCGCGGTGCTTCCGATTTATGACGAGATCTTCCAGCAGGAAGAGGTGACCCACGTTCTCGTCCGCCACGAGCAGGGGGCTGGCCACATGGCGGAGGGCTATGCCCGCTCCACCGGCAAGCCTGGCGTTGTTCTGGTCACCTCCGGCCCGGGCGCCACCCACACCGTCACGGCGCTCACCGATGCGATGATGGATTCCATTCCGCTGGTCTGCATCACCGGCCAGGTGCCCACTCATCTTATCGGCAACGACGCGTTTCAGGAGTGCGATACGGTGGGGATCACGCGCCCCTGCACCAAGCACAACTGGCTGGTGAAGCGGGTGGAGGACTTGCCGCGGATCTTGCATGAGGCGTTCTACGTGGCGACCCACGGGCGCCCTGGCCCCGTCGTGGTGGACATCCCCAAGGACGTTCAAATCGCCATGGGTCTTTACAATCCGCCCCGGGGCACGCGGCACAAGACGTATCAGCCCAGGATGGAGCCGGAGATGGCCTCGATCCGCCAGGCGGTTGCGCTCATGCGGGCGGCTTCCAAGCCGATCCTTTATACAGGAGGCGGGCTCATCAATTCCGGCCCCGCGGCTTCGCACCTGTTGCGTGAGTTGGCCGACCTCACGGGCTTTCCCGTCACCTCCACGCTGATGGGGCTGGGGGCGCTACCCGCATCGCACCCGCAGTGGCTCGGAATGCTGGGGATGCACGGCACGCTGGAAGCAAACCTTGCCATGCACGGGTGTGATCTGATGATCAACATCGGTGCGCGGTTCGATGACCGGATCACGGGACGGCTCGACGCGTTCTCGCCGGGCAGCCGGAAGATCCACATCGACATCGACCCGTCCTCCGTCAACAAGAGCGTGAAGGTGGATCTGCCCATCATCGCGGACGCTGCCCATGCGCTAGAGGATCTGGTGCGCGTTTGGTCCGAAAGCGGGCCCTACGACAGGGGGCGGCTCAGCGGTTGGTGGGGCGAGATCGACGGCTGGCGGGGCAAGAAGTCCCTCGGCTATCAGACGCGGCCCGGTGTGATCATGCCCCAGGAGAGCGTGGAGCGGCTGTACGAGCTGACCAAGGATCGCGACGCTTACATCACCACCGACGTGGGCCAGCACCAGATGTGGGCGGCGCAGTTCTACGGCTTTGAAAAGCCCAACCGGTGGATGACCTCAGGCGGGCTCGGCACCATGGGCTACGGGCTGCCGGCGGCCATCGGCACGCAAATCGCGCACCCTGATTCGCTGGTGATTTGCGTTGCGGGCGACGCCTCGATCCTCATGAACATCCAGGAGCTTTCCACGGCGGTGCAGTACGAGTTGCCGGTGAAGGTGTTCGTCATGAACAACCAGTACATGGGGATGGTGCGCCAGTGGCAGCAGCTCAACCACGGCAACCGGCACTCCCACTCCTACAGCGAAGCGTTGCCTGACTTTGTGAAGCTTGCGGAGGCCTACGGTGTGCGCGGGATGCAGGTGACCGACCCGGCGCTGCTCGACGAGGCGATTTTGGAGATGATCGACCACAAGGGGCCTGTGGTGATGGATTGCCGGGTGGCGAACCTCACCAACTGCTTCCCCATGATCCCGTCCGGCAAAGCGCACAACGAGATCTTGCTGGCGAGCGATGATGAGAAGGGCCGCGCGGTGGAGGACGCCATCGACGAGGTGGGCAAGGCTCTGGTCTAGCGAGCGTGGGTGAGACGGCGGATCACAGGAAAAACTGACATAACCTCGCGTCGCCGCGGCGGCCTCAAGCCCCCGGCACGCAAACAGAGCAGCGTTCATGAACCAATCCATGCCCATTGCGCCGGCGCTTCGGCCCGAAGAGGCGCAGGAGACCCACACCTTGTCCATCTTGGTGGACAACGAACCGGGAGTGCTCGCCCGCGTCATCGGGCTCTTCTCGGGCCGCGGCTACAATATCGATTCCCTCACCGTATCGGAGACGGAGCACGAGCGGGGCCTGTCGCGCATCACCATCGTGACGACGGGGACGCCCATGGTGATTGAGCAGATCAAGCATCAGTTGGCGCGGCTGGTGCCGGTCCACCGTGTGGCGGACCTCACCGCCGACAAGCGCGACGCCATTGAGCGGGAGTTGGCGCTGGTGAAGGTTGCCGGGCGCGGGGAGCAGCGGCTTGAGGCCTTGCGCCTTGCCCAGGCGTTTGATGCGCGCACCGTTGACGCAACGCTCACAAGCTTCGTGTTCGAGATTACCGGCGCGACCACCGACATCGAGCGGTTTGTGAAGCTGATGACGAGCGTTGGCCTTGTCGAGGTCTCGCGCACGGGGATCGCCGCCATATCCCGGGGCGAGGATGCGACTTAGACCGCTGAGAGCTTCTTCTCGAAGAACACTTCGGCGTAGGGGTCGTCATTGAAGGGCTCGATCTCGGTCCAGCCGGTGCGCCGGTAGAGCGCGGCGGCTTCCGGCAGGGCGCTGTTGGTATCAAGGCGCAGGGTGCGAAAGCCCATCTCGCGCGCGGCCTGTTCCGCCGCGTCCATCAGCGCCTTCGCAAGGCCCTGCCGGCGGGCGGTTGTGCTCACCCAAAGGCGCTTGACCTCGGCGACACCGGCCTCCCTGTCGAGCGCCTGCACGATGACGCATCCGACGGGGATATCGTCCAAGCTTGCAATGAGAAACGCACCGTTGGGGCGGCTGAGGCGCTTGGGGTCGGGCGCGCGGGACTTTTCAACGTCGAAGCCTGCGGCGAAGCGGGCGTTCAACTCACCGTAGTAGTCGGCGAGGCAGCTGGTCGCCTGCCAGGAGAGGGGGTCGGCGTCGGCAATTTGGATCCTGTCGCGGCCGAGGGCGATGGCGACCGTGTCCATGGCGTCAAGGAGTGGGGACGCGTCGCGCGCGCCTGACAAAAGCGTGGTGGCGCGCTGGTTGGAAAGGTGTTCGTAGGCCTCAAACTCGGCGCGGCCGGCTTGGGTGAGGGATGCGGTGCGGCGGCGGCCGTCCTGTGGGCTTGGTGCAAGTT
This sequence comes from Pseudomonadota bacterium, assembly GCA_039178655.1. Taxonomy (GTDB): domain Bacteria; phylum Pseudomonadota; class Alphaproteobacteria; order Rhizobiales; family Amorphaceae; genus Acuticoccus. The sequence continues at coordinate 4,794 of JBCDFB010000046.1, forward strand.
CAATAAGGTGCTCGCTCTCCAGCGCGCGCAGGAGGCGACTGAGGAGGCCTGAATCGAGCCGCAGTTCGTCTCGGATGGCCGCCACGTCGGCGATGCCGCGGCCGATGGCGTTCAGCACCCGCGCTGCGCCCAACGGCCTGCCGCGGGAGAGGAACGAGGTGTCGAGCGCGCCGACCTCGGCGGTGACAATGCGGTTGAAGCGGCGCACCCGCGCGATGCTGTCCATATCCATAATGCCTGACTTTAGTCAGATATTATGGCGCCGCAAGCACCCAGCGTTGACGAACTCAGGCGGCCATTTCCTTTTCCAGACGGGCTGACACGCTGTCGAGGAAGCCTGTGGTGGACTCCCATCCCTGGTCAGCGCCCACCAGCAGGGCGAGATCCTTGGTCATATGACCGTCTTCGATACAGCCGATGGTGGCTTTTTCCAGCGTGGCGGCGAAGGCTTTCAGGTCGTCGTTATCGTCGAGCTTGGCGCGGTGGGCGAGGCCGCGGGACCAGGCAAAGATCGACGCGGTTGAGTTGGTGGAGGTGGCCTCGCCCTTTTGGTGCTGGCGGTAGTGGCGGGTCACCGTGCCGTGGGCGGCCTCTGCCTCCACCGTCTGCCCGTCGGGGGTCATGAGCACTGAGGTCATGAGGCCGAGGGAGCCGAAGCCCTGGGCGACCGTGTCCGACTGGACGTCGCCGTCGTAGTTCTTGCAGGCCCAGACGTAGCCGCCGGACCATTTCATGGCTGAGGCGACCATGTCATCGATCAGGCGGTGTTCGTAAGTGAGGCCGCGCTTTTCAAACTCTTGCTTGAATTCGTCCTCGTAGACCTTCTGGAACAGATCTTTGAAGCGGCCGTCATAGGCCTTCATGATGGTGTTCTTAGTGGAGAGGTAGACCGGGACACCGCGCATGAGCCCGTAATTCATGGACGCGCGGGCGAAGTCGATGATGGACGGGTCGATGTTGTACATGGCCATGGCGACGCCGCCGGCCTTGTACTCGTAGACCTCGTGGGTCTGGGGCTCGCCGCCTTCAGGGGTGTAGGTGAGGGTGAGCGTGCCGGGGCCGGGGATCACCATGTCGGTGGCGCGATATTGGTCACCGAAAGCATGGCGGCCGATGATGATGGGCTGCGTCCACCCCGGCACCAGGCGAGGGATGTTGCGGCAGATGATGGGCTCGCGGAAGATCACCCCGCCGAGGATGTTGCGGATGGTGCCGTTGGGCGAGCGATACATGCGCTTCAGGTCGAACTCTTCCACCCGCGCCTCGTCGGGCGTGATGGTTGCGCACTTGACGCCGACACCATGGCGCTTGATGGCGTTGGCGGCGTCGACGGTGACCTGATCGTCAGTGGCGTCGCGGTGTTCGACGCCAAGGTCATAGTATTCAAGTTCGATGTCGAGGTATGGATGGATCAACTTGTCTTTGATGTACGCCCAGATGATGCGCGTCATCTCATCCCCGTCGAGTTCGACGACGGGGTTTGCTACTTTGATCTTCGCCATACCGGCTCCCCACCTTGGCAGTTCGTGTCCCCGCAGCGGGCGCTGCGTTTTGCGTGTCGAGTAGCATGACGGCGCGCGCTGACACAATTGGCGGCAGGCCGCCTGCAATCATTCTGGTGGAGCCGCAGCTGGGCGAAAACATCGGCACGGCCGCCCGCGCCATGGCGAACTTCGGTGTGACGGACTTGCGCCTGGTGGCGCCGCGGGACGGGTGGCCGAACGAGCGTGCCGTTGCCGCCTCCTCCGGCGCATCGCATGTGATTGAGGGGGCGCGGGTGTTTGCAACGGTCGATGAGGCGGTTGCCGATCTTTGCTTCGTCATTGCCACCACGCGGCGGGACAGGGACATGACCAAACGCGTGGAGGGACCCGAAGCGGTTCTCAAGGAACTCTGCGCGGCGCCGGGTGAGACGGGGATCATGTTCGGGCGCGAGCGGTGGGGGCTCACCAACGAGGAGGTGGCGAGGGCGAGCATCATCGTCACGTTCCCGGTGGACCCGGCGTTTGCCTCGCTGAACGTCGCGCAATCGGTCCTGTTGATGGCTTACGAGTGGCGGCGCGCGGCCCATGGTGTGCCGGTGCCCCCGCCGCCGGAGCATCCGCCGGCAACCCGCGAGGATGTTCGCGGGCTCTGGGAGCATCTTTCCACGATGCTTCAGCCGACCGGGTACTTTCGCCCGCCCGACATGGCAGAGAAGATGGAGCGGAACCTCCTTCTCATACTGTCCGATGCCGGGTGGGACCGGCAGCAGGTGCGCACACTCAGGGGCGTTCTCAACCACCTGGGGCGCGGGCGAGAGACGCGCTAGAGCGTTTCCCGGTCAGGTGGAAGCACCCGACCGGGGAAAAAACACCCGCCAATCAAAAGGTCGAGCATCTTGTCTGCGCCCAACCGGGCGCAGGATGCTCTAGCGGTCGGTGCGCAGGGTCCCCGCAAGGGCGGCGCCTGTGAGGGCGAGGGGGATGAGCGCTGCAAGGGCCACGGTGAGCGATGTGGCATCGGCGATGGCGCCCAGGATGCCCGGGCCGGCCATGAAGCCGATGTAGCCGAGGGTGACGGAGGCGGCCATGGCCGGGCCGGGGGCATGGCCCTTCAGCCGGCCGGCGGCGGTGAAGACGGACGGGAAGACGCCCGCAACGCCGATCCCCACCGCAGCCGCGCCGAGGAGGAGGGCCGGCGGCCAGCCTGTAAGGAACACGGCAAGCCCCGCCGCGGCGAGGATGAGGCCCGACCGTACGGCAAGGACCGGGCCGAGGCGGGCGTTGACGCTGTCTCCCACCAGCCGCGCGACAAACATGGCAAAGGCGAAGGCGCCGAAGGTTGCCGCAGCCATTGCCGCGCTGAGGGTTTGGCTTTCGCGCACGAAGATGGCCGTCCAGTCCGCCATGGCGCCCTCCACAATGGCGCCGGCCAGGCAAAGGAGGCCAAAGAAGAGGAGCGGTCCGCGCGGAACGGCGAAGAGCGGCGGCGGGGGGCCGTCCACAGGCGGGTCGGGCACCATGCGCGGGGCAAACAAGACGATCAGCGCGGCAAGGGGCAGCCCGACGAACGCCAAGTTTATGGCCACCGACACGCCGTAGCTTGCGAAGATCCCGGCCGGGATGCTGCCGAGCGCCATCCCCAAGCTGAACATGGCATGGGCAAAGGACATCATGGTGATGCCCTCGCGCTGCTCGACCGCGTTGGTTTGGGCGTTCATCGACACATCCATGAAGCCGTTGCCCATGCCGGCCAGGAAGAGCGCGGCGCACACCGTGACAAGGCTCGGTGCAAGGCCGATCGCCCCGAAGGCGGCGCAGTAAAGCATGCCGGTTGAGATGGACATGCGCGCGCTGCCGAAGCGGGTAATCATGGCGCCGGCCACGGGAAGGGCGACCACCGAGCCGACGCCGAAGCTCATGAGAGCGATGCCAAGCTCTGCATCGGACAGGGCCAGACGCTCCTTCACAGCAGGGATGCGCACAAACCAGTTGGCCGCAATGAAGCCATTGGCGAAGAATAGGAATGCGGCGGTTTGGGCCGCCGGGGACCGCGCCACCGCACCAATGCCAAGGGTTGCGCTTGCCATCTGAGGCTCCTGGAAAACCGTCCAATCCGTGGTGCGGACATGGCGCGAAACTAGTCAAGCTTCGCGCGCTATGGTTGGTACGGCGGTGCGCTGCACGGAAAAGATGGCGGTTGGAGACACGGGAACGATGACTGAGGATAGAACACCCAAGGGCGCGCTGGACCGCGTTTTGACCGTTGAGGTCATGCGCGTGACCGAACGGGCGGCGGTGTCGGCTGCCCGTCTGCGCGGCCGGGGCGACGAGCGTGCTGCCGACCACGCCGCCGTTGAAGCCATGCGGCGCGAGCTCAACCGCCTGTCCATTGAAGGCATCGTTGTGATCGGTGAGGGGGAGCGCGACGAGGCGCCGATGCTTTACATCGGCGAGGCGGTGGGCTCCGGCGGGCAGAGCGTGGACATTGCCCTTGATCCCCTCGAGGGGACGACACTGTGCGCCAAGGATATGCCCAACTCGCTGGCGACGCTCGCCCTTGCCTCGGGCGGTGACCTCTTGCACGCGCCTGACGTCTACATGGAGAAGATCGCCATTGGACCGGGCTACCCGGAAGGGCTGGTGGACCTTGAGATGCCGCCGGCAGAAGCGGTGCGCAAGCTCGCCGAGGCAAAGGGCGTCCCGGTTGATGAGATCACCGCATGCATTTTGGACCGGCCGCGGCACGCCGACCTCATCAACGAGGTGCGCGCGTCGGGGGCTGCCATTCGGCTGATCGGCGACGGTGATGTGGCTGGCATCATCCACACCACCGACCCCATTGAGACTGGGATTGATATTTACATGGGTTCTGGTGGTGCGCCTGAGGGGGTTTTGGCCGCGGCGGCGCTGCGCTGCACCGGCGGGCAAATGCAGGGCCGGCTGATCCTCAATAGCGATGAGCATAGGGCGCGTGCCGACCGGATGGGCATCAGCGACTACTCCAAAATCTACACGCACAACGATATGGCGCGGGGCGATGTCTACTTCTCTGCGACCGGGGTCACAGACGGCAACCTGTTGGAAGGGGTGCGCTTTTACCCCGGCTACATCACCACGGAGACCATTGTGATGCGCTCCTCCACAGGCACGGTCCGCACCATCAAGGCCAAGCACGTGGACTATTCAAAGTTCATTCTGGACTGAGCCGGGCGCTTTGCGCGGTGGCCTTTACCGGGTTTTCCAAAGGTTCCGGCGTCTTGTCTTTGGGGACAGCGGGGGCGGCAATGGTTCGTTAACGCACAAGGGCTCGGATGGGGCGAAGGTTCGCCGCGCCATCGGAGCCCGCCCTGTGTCCCTTTCCTCTGACGACAACGACAAGGCGCTTTTAGGCGTCGCAGCCTCTGCCACCGGCCGCACCTGGGCGCGCAGGTTGGGGCTGTCCGAGGAGCGCACTGCAACCGCGCTCGCCCAGCGCCACAACGTTCCAGAGGTTGTCGCGCGGGTGCTTGCCGGGCGCGGGGTGACGCTGGAGGCAGCGGTGCACGAGCTGGAGCCGCGCATCCGCCACCTTTTGCCGGACCCCTCAACGCTGATGGATTGCGACCGGCTCGTTGCGCACCTTGCCGATGCCATCCACAAGGGCGAACGCATCGTCCTTTTTGGTGACTACGATGTGGATGGGGCCACCTCAGCCGCGCTTGTTGCGCGCACGCTCCGCGCTTTGGGCTCTGACCCGGCGATCATCATTCCCGACAGGATCAGCGATGGCTACGGCCCGTCCGTGGAGCGGATGGAGGCACTGGCGCAAGACGGTGTCTCGCTGGTGGTGTGTCTGGACTGCGGGTCGTCCGCCCACGCGCCCATTGCGACCGCCAATGACGCGGGGATGCGGGTTCTTGTCATCGACCACCATCCGGCGGAGGTGCTGGCGCCGGCCGCGGCCGTGGTGAACCCCAACCGCAACGATGATCTGTCGGGCCTCGGTGCGCTGGCGGCCGTGGGCGTCGCGTTCGTTGTCATGGTCGCCCTGGTGCGCGAGATGCGCCGCCGCCGTCCTGACTGCGCCGCCCCGGATCTTCTGGCCTACACCGATCTTGTGGCGCTGGGGACGGTTGCCGATGTGGTGCCGCTGACCGCGCTCAACCGGGCCTTCGTGCGCGCTGGGCTCCAGGCTATGCGGCGGGGCGGGAACGTGGGGCTAAGTGCGTTGATTGGGGCGGCGCGCATTGGCGGCCCGGTGAACGCTGGTCATCTGGGCTTTGTGCTCGGCCCGCGCATCAATGCGGGCGGGCGGATCGGCTCATCGAGCCTTGGGGCAAAGCTTCTCACCACCGACGATCCTGGCGAGGCGGAGGCGATCGCCTTGCAGCTTGACGCATTGAATGCGGAGCGGCGGGGGATTGAAAAACGCGCCACTGAGGAGGCGATGGCCATGGCCGGCGAGGGGCCGGTGATTGTGGTTGCCGGTGATTGGCACCCCGGCGTCGTGGGTCTGGTGGCCTCGCGCCTGAAGGAGCGGTTCCGCCGGCCGGCGGTCGCCATTGGCCTTCAAGGGGAGACCGGCACGGGGTCGGGCCGGTCCATCAATGGTGTTGATTTGGGCGCTGCGATCCGTGCCGCGGTGGACGCGGGATTGCTCGCAAAAGGTGGCGGGCATGCGATGGCGGCGGGGCTCACGGTGGACGCCGCGCGGATTGATGAGTTGTCGGCTTTTCTGACCGCGCGGCTTGGAGAGACTGTCGACACAGCCAGAGCGCGTGATGCGCTCCAGGTGGATGCGGTGGTGGGGCTCGGCAGCTTGGACGAGGCGCTGGCCCAAGCCCTTGCCCGCTTTGGCCCCTGGGGGGCAGGGCGGCCGCGGCCGGTGTTTGCGGTGGAGGGGGCCATCATCGCCGGCGTTCAGCCTGTGGGGCAGGGGGACGCGCTTCGGGGTCTCGCTGCGCGACCTGGGCGGCACGCGGGTGGATGCGATGGCGTTCCGTGCAAGCGGCCCGCTGGGCGATAGCCTCAAGGCCAATCGGGGCGAGGCGGTCCATCTGGCTGTCGAGCTTTCCCACGGCGTGTTTCGCGGCGTGCCCCGGGCGGAAATTTCCATCATCGACGCTGCGCCCCGCGCTGCTGCGCTCAGCCGCGCGGCCTGACGCTTCAAGGCCGGCCGCTCCTTTTGTCCGAGGTGCTGCGGCGGCTTTTGCGACCTGGGCTTATCCGTTTGTCTCATTTTTGTGCCGGGGCTGCCCCGCAACGTCTGCGCTGCGCGTACACAAGACGCAAAAGGACGCGGCACACGGGGACGGGCGATGGCGCTGGAAATCAAACTGCTGGACTATGGCGACATCGAGTTGGAGTCGTCGTTTTTGGTGCTGGGGCGCGATTGCGGGCGCACGCGGCGGGTGCCCGTCTACGGGTTTTTGATCACCGGCGGGCAGTATCCTGTGCTGATCGACACCGGCTACCGCGACAATGCGATTATGGAAACGCTCGGCATGCGCGGGCTGCAATTCCATGAAAACATGATCGAAAACCAGCTGGCGCGGCACGGGATGAAGCCTGGCGACATCCGTTACATCTGCCACACGCACCTGCACATCGACCATGCGGGAAAGGACGACCACTTCCCCATGAACACAACGGTGGTGCTCAACCGGCGGGAGCTGGAGCATTCAGTGTCCGGTCTCATGAGCCCGCAGTATCCAAAGCCCGACATTCAGCATCTGATCGAGCGCCTGCACACGCCAGGTGCACTGCGCTTTGAGGATACCGAGATCACCGGCGAGGTGGAGCTGATCCCCGGTGTGACGCTGGATTGGGCCGGCGCGCACACGGAAGGGTCCATGAACGTGCATGTGGAGACCGCCGAGGGCCGGGCCACTATCTGCGGCGACGTCATCTACGACTTCAACGATCAGATCGTGAACCACGTCCGGGTGAACAACTACATGGAGCCTCAGGTGACCGGGAACCACGCAGGCTCCAAGCGGAACGAGAAGGCCCAGATCAAGAAGCTGTTGAAC
>JBCDFB010000047.1:0-12118 GCA_039178655.1 Pseudomonadota bacterium
ACGTCCTCATCGAGTTCAGCGAGCCGGTGCAGCATCAACCGCTCCAGCTCAGGCGCTTCGTCCATCACGATGTCGCGACCGTCGTCGTGGGCGAGATTGCCCAGCATCCAGCGCAGCGAGTTGCGCAGCTTGCGGTAGCCGTCGGCCACACCCTTCAGGATTTCCGCACCGATGCGCTGGTCGTCAGTGTAGTCCTGGCTCGCCACCCACAGCCGCAGGATATCCGCGCCGTATTGGTCGATGATGGTTTGCGGAAACACCTGATTGCCGAGCTTTTTGGACATCTTTCGTCCATCGTCGGCCATCGTGAAACCATGGGTGATGACCGCGTTATAAGGCGCACGCCCCCGCGTCCCGCAGCTTTCAAGCAAGGACGAGTGGAACCAGCCGCGGTGCTGGTCGGAGCCCTCCAGATAGACATCGGCGGGCCACTTCAGGTCGTCCCTCTGCTCCAGACAGAAGGCGTGGGTTGAACCTGAATCGAACCAGACGTCCAAGATGTCAGTCACCTTGTCGTACGCGCTGGTGACATAGTCGCCACCCAAGAAGCGGTCCGCGGCGTTGTCTGCGAACCACGCATCGGCCCCTTCCGCCTCAAACGCCTCGGCGATGCGCGCGTTCACGGCTTCATCGCGCACGATCTCGCCGGTCTCTTTGTGGACGAACACGGTGATGGGCACACCCCAGGCGCGCTGGCGGGACAGTACCCAGTCGGGCCGGTGCTCGATCATCCCGCGCAGGCGGTTCTGGCCGGTGGCCGGCACGAACTGTGTCTCGTCGATGGCCTTCAGTGCGCGGGAGCGCAGGGTCGAGCCGTCGCCCAAGTCCCTGTCCATGGACACGAACCACTGGGGCGTATTGCGGTAGATCACCGGTTTGTTCGAGCGCCAGGAGTGGGGGTACTGGTGCTTCAGCCGGCCCCGGGCCACCAGTTTTCCCGCGTCCATCAGCTTATCGATGACAGCCTGGTTCGCTGGCCCTTTTTTGCCCTCGTCGGTTATCACCGAAAGACCTTCAAAGCCCGGCGCATCCTTTGTGTATTTGCCGTCCGGGCCGACGGGGTAGGGAATTTCTGTGTTGATCCCCATGCCCTCAAGATCGGTCTTGAACTCCATCCAGATCTCAAAGTCGTCCACGCCGTGGCTGGGCGCGGTGTGGACGAAGCCGGTGCCGGCATCGTCCGTCACGTGGGCGCCGTCCAGTGTGGGCACGGTGAAATCGTAACCGCCGTCGGCGAACGGGTGGGCCAGTTGCAGCGCGCCCAGAAGCGCAGGCGCCACATCGCTGATCCGTTCAGCCGTGGCACGGGCGTTGCCGAGCACTTCACCCGCTAGATTGTCGGCTATGATGTATCGGGCGCCCACCTGAGCCCACGGGATTTTGCCATCGGGCAGCGGCTCCACCGCGCTCACCTCATAGAGCCCGTAGTCGATCCTGCGCGAGAAGCTGACGGCACGATTGCCTGGGAGGGTCCATGGCGTCGTCGTCCAGATCAGAACACTCGCATTTTTGACCGTCTCCGCCTGCGCCTCAAGCGCGGCACGGGGCGTTGCGCGAGAGCCGACACGGTCACCGGGCCCCTCGGCGTGCCGTGTTTCGTGGTAGTCGCCAAGCTCGGAAAGAAGAGTGGCGTCCACCCGAGCGACCGGGAAGGCGACCGTGACCCAGTCGCTCTGGTAGTCCTGGTACTCCACCTCCGCCTCGGCGAGCGCGGTGCGCTCCACCACCGACCACATGACGGGTTTGGAGCCGCGGTAGAGTTGGCCCGAGATGGCAAACTTCATGAGTTCGCGGGCGATCTGCGCTTCGGCCGCATAGCTCATGGTGAGATAGGGGTCGGCAAAGTCGCCGATCACGCCGAGGCGCTTGAATTCCTCGCGCTGGACGCCCAGCCAATGGGTCGCAAACTCACGGCATTCGCGGCGGAACTCCACCACGTCCACCTCGTCCTTGTTCTTGCCGGCCTTGCGGTAGGCTTCCTCCACCTTCCACTCGATGGGCAGGCCATGGCAGTCCCATCCGGGCACGTAGTTGCTGTCGTACCCCAGCATCTGATGGGAGCGGACGACAAAGTCCTTCAGGATCTTATTGAGGGCGGTGCCGATGTGGATGTTGCCGTTGGCGTAGGGCGGCCCATCGTGGAGGACGAACTTCTCCCGGCCCTTGGCCGCAGCGCGCTGGCGCTCGTAAAGATCGGCCCAGCTCTCCAGTATGCCGGGCTCTTTCTTCGGCAGGCCGGCGCGCATGGGGAATTCGGTCTTGGGCAGATAAAGGGTCTGCGCATAATCGCGGGCGGCAGGCTCTGCCTTGTCGAGTGTATCGCTCATGGCTCTCAACATTATTCGGCGCGGGCTCGGCGCGCCTTTGTCATGAAATCAGGTTATGCGGGCCGCGCGTTGCTGAACTTTAATGCACTGCGGCCATGGCGCGAGGCGGGAACCGGCGACACCCCGCATGGGGCGCAGCTTACGGCGTGAACCCCCGCAACGCCGGCGGCTCCCCAGCCGGCATTGCGGGCTTCAAATTCGACGTATGAAGATCCGCTTGCGCATTTGCGACCCATACACGCTTGCAGCCGGGAGCGCGACCCTTTCGTGCCCCCCTGCCGCGCAGCCCCTCAGCCGGTGATTTCGACAGCGAAGTAGCGCGTGAAAAGCTTCGGCTCCGCCAGCAGGTAAGTCCGTGCCGGACGGGTCTCTTCCAAAATGTGCCATTGGCGCCGCTCCGTCAGCGCGGCCATCACCACGGGGAAACCTTGGTCCCGGAACGTATCTTCCCGCAGCGTGAAGACGCCCACCGCCCCTGGCTCGCACACCCTCACAAGCTCTTCCAAGGCTTCCGGCGGCGCATGACCCGGCCCGAACGCGCCGCAACACACGAAGCCGGCAAACGTGTGGTCGGGGAACGGCAGTGCGGCAAGGTCCGCTTCGATGAGTTGGCGGTAGACGCCGAGCTTTCCCGCAATGTCCCTCATGTTTGAGGAGATGTCGCAGCCGATGAGCTGATCGTAGCCCAAAACCGACAGCATCTCGCCGGCGAGGCCGGTGCCGCACGCCGCGTCCAGAATTGGCCTGCCCCGCGGGATATAACGCGCTGCCAACGCTGCCGCCACGAACGGCTGACGCATACCTTTGCCAAGGTTTTCTGCGTCGTAGGTGGGGCTCCACGCGTCATAATGGGCGCGGGCCTCTCCGGCGGAGCCGGCAGACCACGCCGTCCGCAGCGGATCGTCGGCGTCCCTCAGATGGCGGACAAGAGTGTTGAAGCGCTCGACTTCTCAGCCTCGGTGGGGACGTCCTCGATATTGAGGACCTTCACCACGCCATCATCGACAAACATGGCGTAGCGCTTGGAGCGAATGCCCATTCCAAAGCCCGAGGCATCAAGCTCCAAGCCGGTGGCGCGGGTGAATTCGGCCGATCCGTCGGCCAGGAACGTGATCGTTCCGTCGGGTGCTGACGACTTTGCCCACGCGTCCATCACGAACATATCGTTGACCGCCACAACCGCGATCTCGTCGATACCCTTTTGCTTGAAGTCGTCGACCGCGGCCAGAAAGCCGGGGAGGTGGTTGCCGTTGCACGTGGGGGTGAATGCGCCGGGCACGCCGAAAATGACCACCTTGCGCCCCGAGGTCAGTTCCTCGGTGGTGACTTCCGACGCGCCCTCCCCCGTCATGGTCTTGAACGTCACGTCGGGCAGTTTCGCGCCCACGGAAATGGTCATCGGATGGCTCCGGCGGTTGAGATCTGTTCCAGAGCGAGCGTTGTAGCGCAAACTCGCGTCTCGTCGAACGTTGGGACCGAAGGAACGCTGTCGGGCAGAAACTTCACTCCCAATCGCACCACAGACCTTGTGCCCACTTTTGCACGGGGCTTGCACTTGGTAGCTTCTGGCGTGGAAGAGGAGGCATCCTCCATGGACGTGACGCAGGGCTATCTGGAAGGCCAGTGCCTGATCGCGATGCCGCAGTTGGGTGGCGGCCCGTTCGAGCGCTCGGTGGTGTTCTTGTGCGCACACTCTTCGGACGGTGCGATGGGGATCATTGTCAACAAACCAGCGCCGAACATCACGTTCACTGACCTGCTCACCCAGCTCAACGTCATTGACGACGATGACGATATCCGCCTGCCCGACACAGCACTCCGGGTGCCCGTCCACACCGGCGGCCCTGTGGAGACGGGCCGCGGCTTCGTGCTCCACACGCCCGACTTCAGGCTGCGGGAGGCGACGCTCACCACAACCAGCGATGTGTGCTTAACCGCAACTGTTGAAATTCTGCGGGCGATCGCGCGGGGGGGCGGGCCGTCACAGGCGCTTCTGGCGCTGGGATATGCCGGCTGGGCGCCTGGGCAGCTGGAGGACGAGATCTCCAAGAACGGCTGGCTGCATTGCCCGGCGGACCATGAGCTTTTGTTCAGCGGCGCCGTGGACGGCAAGTATGAGCGGGCCATGGCAAAGCTGGGATTTGACCCGCGCCTGTTGTCAAGCACGGCAGGAAATGCCTGAGACTTCACCGGTTGCGACCACGCCTGCGCCTTGATGCGCACGCAAGGTTGACACAGGCGCGATCGCGGCGCTTGTGAGGGCGGGTAAGGACAGGATTCGACACGCGTGCAGTACGTTTCCACCCGCGGGGAAGCTGAACCGCTGACATTCTGCAATGCGACGCTCGCCGGGCTCGCGCCCGACGGTGGCCTGTTTGTGCCCCAACACTATCCTCGCATTGAGCCCGAGAGCTTGAGCACGCTGCGCGGAAGGCCTTACGAGGACGTGGCCTTTGAAGTGCTAAAGCCTTTTGTGGCCGGTGATCTTTCGGACGCTGCTCTGCACGAGGACATTGGCGCAGCGATGGCGACGTTTGCGCACCCAGCACGGACGCCTCTGGTTCAGGTCGGCCCGCGTGACTTCGTTTTAGAGCTGTTCCACGGCCCCACCTTCGCGTTCAAGGACGTTGCAATGCAGCTCCTCGGCCGGCTGATGGACCGTATCCTCACCGTGCGCAACCGCAGGGCCACCATTGTCACCGCCACGTCCGGCGATACGGGCGCCGCCGCCGCGAAGGCCTTTGCTGGCAAGAGCGCCATCGACCTGTTCATTCTCTTCCCTGAGGGCCGAGTTTCGGACGTTCAGCGCCGGCAGATGACCACAATTTCTGAGGACAACGTCCACACCCTCGCGGTGGCGGGCGACTTTGATGATTGCCAGCGCATCGTGAAGTCGCTGTTTGTCGATCGGGACTTCAACGAACGCATCGCCATGAGCGGGGTGAATTCCATCAATTGGGCGCGTGTGGCGGCGCAGATCGTTTACTATGTCTATGCGGCGCTGGCGCTCGGCGCTCCGCATCGGCGCGTGGCGTTTAGTGTCCCCACCGGCAATTTCGGCGATATTCTGGCGGCCTACGTCGCCCACCGCATGGGCGTTCCCATGGAGCGGCTTATCATCGCCACAAATCAGAATGATATTTTGGATCGCGCCGTTCGTTCTGGGCAGTACACGCCCGGATCGGTGGCCCCCTCCACATCGCCGTCCATGGACATCCAGGTCTCATCCAACTTTGAGCGTCTTTTGTTTGACCTTTCCGGCAGGGACGCCGCCAGCGTGCGCGAGCGCCTCGCTGATACCAAAGCGGGTTTTTCGCTGACGCGGGACGAGCACAGCGCCCTGACCGGGCTGTTCTCATCCGCTCGGGCCGACAACAGGGAGACAGCAAAGGTCATCGCCCGCATGGCGAGGGAGACGGGAATGATCGTCGATCCGCATACGGCCGTCGGCCTCTCGGCCGCGTGGCAAACGCCGCTGGATGATGACATTGCAAGGGTCACGCTCGCCACCGCGCACCCAGCAAAGTTCCCGGACGCGGTGGAGTCTGCTTGCGGCGTGCGGCCCGGCACCCCCGCCGCGCTCGCTGAAATCCTGTCCGCGCCGGAGCGCATGGTCAGCGTCCCGGCAGAGACCGGCGCGGTGGCGGACGCCATCTTGCAGCGCACGCGGGCGGTCGAGGCATGAGCGTGCTGACCAAGCTCGACAACGGCCTCACGGTCGTGACCGATCGCATGGAGGGGATCGACTCTGCGGCGCTCGGCATATGGGTCGGCGCCGGCTCGCGCTGTGAGAAGGGCGACGAGCACGGCCTTGCCCACTTCCTGGAGCACATGGCCTTTAAAGGCACCCGCCGGCGCAGCGCGCGGCAAATTTCAGAGGCCATTGAGAGTGTGGGCGGCGAGATCAACGCAGCCACCAGCACCGAGACCACCGCCTACCACGCCAGAGTGCTTGCTGAAGATGTTCCGCTCGCCCTCGATATCTTGTCCGACATCGTCAGCGACCCGCTGTTTGACGGTGCCGATGTCAAGCTTGAGCAGAACGTGGTCTTGCAAGAGATCAGAGCCGCTGAAGACGTGCCGGAAGACCGCGCCTTTGACGCGTTTCCGGAGGCAGCGTTCGCGGAACAGCCTTTCGGCCGGAGAATCCTTGGCACCCGAAGTTCCGTGGGCGCCATCGGCCCGGCCTCGCTGCGCACCTTCTTTGACAGGCACTATGCGCCGCAAAACATGGTGGTCGCCGCCGCCGGCGCGGTGGACCACGACGCTTTTGTGGCCTCCGCCGAAGAAGCGCTTGCACGCACCCTCGACATAGACGCCGGTGAGCTCCCGGCAGCCACATACACCGGCGGCACCTTCACCGAGCCCGACGCCAACTCGGATGCACAGTGGCTGTTGGGTCTTGAGGGGGTCTGCGCGTCGTCCCGCGAAGCGCTTCTTGCCCAAGTGGCAGCGATCGTGCTCGGCGGCGGCATGTCGTCGAGGCTGTTTCAGTCCCTGCGCGAGGAGCGGGGCCTCGTCTACGACACCTCAGCGTTTCATTGGCCTTTCAAAGAGACCGGCCTTTTCGGCGTCCATTTCGCCACCTCGCCTGAGAGCGTGGACACCGCGCAAACCGTGGTTCTGGATACCCTCGCCGCGATGGCGCGAACCGTCGGCGATGAAGAATGTGCCCGCGCCAAGGCGCAGCTGCGCGCAGGCCTCCTGATGGCGCGGGAAAGCTGTTCCAGCCGCATGGCGCAGGCCGCGCGGAGCGTGATGGTCCATGGGCGCGTGGTCAGTAAGGACGAGCGCATCCGGGAACTCAACGAGATCAGCGCCGCGGACGTGAGCAGTTTCGTCGAGCGGCTCGTCGCCGGTACGCCGACGATGGTTGCCATCGGTGCTGATGCGGACGCGGCACGGATGGCCTTCGGAGCCGCATTCGGCGGCGGCGCCTTACGGGGCGCTGCATGAGCGCGCTGCCGCGGATCGTGCCAGCGCGTGGCACAGCCGCGCTCAACGAATCGACGCGCATTGCGGGCGAGCGCACGATGCTGCGCATGCCCCTCCCGTCCGATTATGTGCAGTGGAGCCGTCTGCGGGCCGAAAGCCGAGCATTTTTGAGACCCTGGGAGCCCACCTGGCCGCGCGACGACCTCACGCGCATGGCCTTCAGACGGCGCCTGCGCCGGTATCAGCGGGAAATCCGCGCCGACGAGGGCTACGCTTTTTTCGCGTTCGAGCAGACCACTGGCGGGCTGATCGGCGGCATTACCCTCGCCCATGTGAAGCGCGGCGTCACCCAATCCTGCTCCATGGGGTACTGGGCGGGTGAGCGCTTTGCCGGGCGCGGACTGATGGGTGATGCGGTGCGGGCGATGATCCCGTTCTGCTTCGAAACGCTCGGCCTTCACCGCATCGAGGCTGCATCGCTGCCCCACAACGAGCGCTCCATCCGCCTGCTGAAGCGCGTCGGCTTCACGGAGGAGGGCTTCGCACGCCGCTTCCTGTGCATCGACGGCGCCTGGCGGGACCATGTGCTGTTTGCCATCGTGGCGGGCGACACCGTGCACGCCAGCGCGGAGCGGCATGCATGATCGGCCTTCGTGCAGCATTTCGCACTCTTGCAGCGCTGGCGGTATTCACGCTGGCCGTGCCTGCCGCGGCCCTTGAGGCGGTGCCGGTGGGCTCGAACGTTCCTGTGGTGGACCTTGACCCGTTCACGGACATCTACAACGACGAGCTGGGCGATCTTCAGGTCTCCACCGCCCCGGATATTGATGGCGTCGTGCAGCGCATCGAGGTGCGCGCCACCTCCGATGAGACACGCCACTGGGCAGTCGTCGGCCTGCAAAATCCGGGTGATGAACAGATCGACCGGTTGCTGGTGGCACCGCATCATCGCCTTGCCTCTTCCGGCATTCTGGGGCCCGACCTTGGCGCCCGGCGCATCAAGGCCATCACGCCGAGCGAGGGTTTTCCGCCCGAGCGCATCGCCGCCACCGACGCTGACGTCTTCCTCATCACCTTGGATCCGGGCGCCACGGTCACCTACGTGATGGAGATGACAACGCCCAACCTTCCGATGCTGCGGCTTTGGCAGGAGGGCGCCTACAGCGAAAGCCAGAACGCCTACACGCTCTATAAGGGTATCGTCGTGGGCATCTCGGGCCTTCTGGCCCTCTTCTTCCTGGTCGTCTTCGTCATCAAAGGGCAGATGATGTTTGCGTCTGCCGCCGTCTTGGCGTGGGTGGCATTCGGCTACGTCCTCATTGACTTTGCGTTTCTGGGCGATGTGCTTGCCACAAGGGTGCCGAACGATGCTGTCATGCGCGCGGCGGCGGAAGCGCTGCTGGTCCTCGCCCTTTCTGCTTTTGTGGTTTCCTATCTCAACGTGGCGCGCTGGCGCTTCCGCAACACCTACGCGCTCCTTGCGCTGGTGCCACTTGGAGCGCTCGCCGCTTGGATGGCGCAGTTCGACCCGGCGCTGACCGCCAGCATCGCGCGCATCTCCCTCGCCATCGTGGGCGTGGTGGGGCTTGGCGCTATCCTCATCGCCGCGGTTCGCGGCAATGACCGTGCGATCCTCCTGATCCCCACGTGGATCTTGCTCATTGCCTGGATCGTGGCGGCAGCACTCACGGCGTCAGGCGACATCGACAACGATTTCGTTCAGCCCGCGCTGAACGGCGGTCTGATCCTTCTGGTGCTCCTCATCGGATTTACGGTGATGCAGTACGCGTTTGCCGGCGCATCCCTTGCCCCTTCGCTCGCGAAGGATGTGGAGCGGGACGTGATGGCGCTTGCCGGCTCGGGCGATGCCGTCTGGGATTGGGACGTTGAACGCGACCGCATCAGCTGCGGCGGCGAGGTGGAGCAACGCCTCGGGCTGGAGCGCGGCGACCTCAACGGCCCTCCCCAGGACTGGTTCACCGTGCTTCATCCTCAGGATCGGGACAGGTTCCGCGCCACGCTGGACGCTGCGCTTGAGCGGCGGCGCGGGCGCATCAATGACCATTTCCGCTTCCGCGGCGTTGACGGGCACTTCCGCTGGTTCCGCCTCCGTGCGCGCCCGGTGATTGGCACCACCGGCGAGATCATCCGCTGTGTGGGCACCATGCACGACATGACCGAGGCGAAGACCGTTGAAGAGCGCCTCCTGCATGACAGCGTCTACGACAATCTGACCGGTCTTCCGAACCGCCACCTTTTCTTGGACCGCATAGAGATGGCCCGCGCCTGGTCCAACGAGGAGACGGCGCGGTGCCTTTTTGTGGTCGTGGTCAATCCGGACAATTTCGCCGAGATCAACGACCGCTTCGGCACCTCGGTTGGCGATTCCGCGCTTCTCACCGTCGCGCGCCGTCTCGGACGCACGCTCAAGCGGCACGATTCCATCGCGCGGCTTTCGGGCGACAATTTCGGGCTTCTGATCTACTGCGATCCGTCCAAGCTTGAAGAGTTCTCCTCAAGGGTGCGCGATACGCTCGCAACGCCGATCCCGTTTGCCGATGAAGAGATCCGGATTCAGACCTCGCTCGGCATCTCCGGCATTGACCTTAAGGCTGAGGGTGCTGCGGAAATCCTCGACAATGCCGAGCTTGCGCTGCGCCGGGCCAAGCGCCAAGGCGGCGACCGGACCGAACTTTTCGATCCGCTCATGCGCAGGCTCAATATGTCCGGCCGGTCCCTCGCGCGGGACCTGAAGCGCGCCATCGGCGAGGATAAGGTCAAGCTTGAGTTCCGCCCCATTCGCGACCTGGAGCATGACAAGACAGTGGGCTACGAGGCGCTCCCGTCGTGGCACCATCCGCTGCAGGGCCCGCTTGCGTGGACTGAGCTTTTGGAACTTGCAGCGGGCGAGGACATGGCCGTGCAGCTGGCGCTGTCGACGCTGGAGCGCTGCGCAAGCACCCTCTCGGCCTGGCGCGCCGAAGGGCGTGATCTGACGCTCCTACTCACGCTTCCTCAGTCGGAAGCATTCCGTTCCGAATTGATCGGCGACGTGAAGACGGCCATTGCCCGCAACCGGATCGACTTCGGCACGCTCCAAATTGGCGTCAATGAATCGATCGTCTCCAACAACCCTGAGTTTGCCGTGCAACTCCTCAGCCGCCTGCGCGACGTGGGGGCGAGCACCTGGCTCGTGAATTTTGCCCGGCGCACCACGGCCTTGTCGCACCTTCACCGGCTCGCCATCGATGGCGTGCGCTTCGACGAGCACGTGACGGCAGCCGCCTGGTCCGACCTCCGGCGGCGGAAAGTTCTGGCTGCGCTGCTTCGCACCGTGGTGGCCCTGGAGGCGCGCACAATGGTCGGCGGCATCAGCGATATGGGCGAAGCAAAGCGGCTCCATGAGCTGGGCGCCCGCTACGCTGTTGGTGCCGCCTTCGGCCGACCGATCAGCGCACAGGCCGCCAGCAGCGTGGCATTGGCCCAGGCGGCCGAGTAACCGGCACACCCAGGAACCTGTTGCCACCCCGCAACACCCGTTTCACGGGTTGACGGCGGGCGGACACCACAAATGGTGGTTTGGCCGCGTGCCGGGCGCGCTGGAAGAGCTGTCGCCGCCGCCGAGGAGCCCCGGCGGTAGCCATTCCTTAACCGATCCTCTTATCAACGGCGGACGCCGTTGTGCCCCGGTATTCGGGCAAATCACTTCATACAAGAAGAAATTAAATTAACGAGGTACAACAGCATCTGACGGATGCTTGCAGTGTTCGTGCAACGAATGACTGGTTTGCGCGCAATTTTCGATAACATTACCTCGTTGTTTTACTCACTCATTCAGCAAGGGTGGTGGTGTCGGATTTACCCCGGCAGCCCACCGTCCACGCCGATTGATGCGGCACGAACGATCCTGTCATGCCGCAACGGGGTGTGAGGTCTGTCGTGTCTGTTCTGCGTTTTTTGAGTTGGTTCTGCATTGCCCTGATGTTGCTTGGGTATCTTGCTCTGCCCATCAGCTTGTCGGCTCAGCTTTCCCTCGCGCTGGTCGCCCTGGCCATCATGGCCGGGCTGCAACTCGTCGGCCCTCGCGCTTGGTCGCGCCAGTTTTTTATCGCGATCGTCTCTACCATCATCGTCAAGTATTTGATCTGGCGCGTGACGAGTACACTTCCGCCGTTTGACCAAATTGTCGACTTCATTGCAGCGGTTGTCCTCTTTACCGCTGAGATCTATTCGATCGCGCTGCTTTACATGACAATGTTCGTGGTCATCGATCCGCTGGAGCGCAAAAACGTCCCGCTGGACGAGACGTACCGACCCAGCGTTGACGTGTTCGTGCCCACGTTTGACGAAAGCGTTGATCTTGTCGCCCACACTCTGGCAGCGGCAAAGGCCATGGACTACGACGCCGACCGGCTGACGGTTTGGCTGTTGGACGACGGCGGCACCACCCAAAAGATCACCCAAAATGACGACGCCGCGCGCGAAGCTGCACGCGAACGCCGCGCCGACCTCATGGAACTCTGCAACCGGCTCGACGTGCGCTACCTCGCCCGTGAGCGCAACGAAATGGCGAAGGCGGGCAACCTCAACTACGGGCTATCGCAGGCATGCGGCGAGCTTGTTGTGGTGCTCGACGCCGACCACGCGCCGCGCCGCAATTTTTTGCGTGAAACCGTTGGTCACTTCAGCGAGGACGAGCGCCTGTTCCTGGTGCAAACGCCCCACGCTTTCCTCAATGACGACCCCATTGAGCGCAATCTTTCCGCGCCTGAAGCGATGCCGGCCGAGCATCAGATGTTCTACAAGTCCATCCAGAAGGGGCTGGATAGCTGGAACTCAGCCTACTTCTGCGGCTC
>JBCDFB010000048.1:0-12063 GCA_039178655.1 Pseudomonadota bacterium
ACGCTCATCCAAAGCCGGATTGAGCGCCGTTTCGCCATCAAGGGGCGTGAGGGTGGCGCCGGACCATCAGCTGTCGTCTCCCAAGCGGGTGCTCCAAAACTCGCAGAGCATGTGATGGCGAGCGATGCGCCCGTCGTCATCGACGCGCAGGGCGTGAGCAAGCGCTTTTCCGGTCAGCCTGCCTTGGCGCCCACCGATCTTCTGGTGCGCAAAGGCGAAGTAGTAGTCGTGCTTGGTCCTTCCGGTTCGGGCAAAAGCACACTTTTGCGCACGCTGAATTGGATTGAACCGGCCGACGATGGTGACGTTTGGATTGAGGGCGAGAGCATCCCGTTCCGCGACAGCGAGCGGCAAGTCCGGCGCAGCGAGAGCGAGATCGACACCATGCGCCGGCGGATCGGCATGGTGTTCCAGAACTTCGCGCTCTTTCCCACCTACACCGCGCGGCAGAACGTGGCGCTCGGCCTCATCAGGCTCATGGGGATGAAGCGGCAGGAGGCTCTGGCGCGAGCGGATGGGCTTCTTGCGCGGGTCGGTCTGGCGGACAAGACCCATGCCTTTCCCGTCGAGCTCTCCGGCGGTCAGCGGCAGCGCGTTGCCATTGCGAGGGCGCTGTCCATGGAGCCCATCGCACTCCTCTTTGACGAGCCGACGTCAGCGCTCGATCCGGAAACCGTCGGTGAAGTGCTTGCCATCATGAAAGACCTTGCCGCCCAGGGCGTCACCATGGTGGTGGTCACCCATGAGGTGGCGTTCGCGCGCCAGGCTGCCGACCGGGTCGTGCTGATGGACGCCGGACACAAGGTGATGGATTTGCCTGTGGCGGAGGCCTTTGGGCCCAATGCTCCGGACCGCTTCAAGGCGTTCCTCAGCCTTGTCGCCCCCACCACGACGATCACAGCGCGGGTCAGCGAACCGGCGCATTAAGCCGCGCGGCTTTCCCACCAGTCCCGCGCCTCCAGGAAGGGCAGGCTGAGGCTGGCGCCGTGCGTGGTAAGGCGCCGCGCAGGGTGTTGCGTCAATGGGGCGAGCGGGAGTGCAAGTGCGTCCTCGCCACTGAGATACGCTGCGATCTCCGCGCCTAGGGCAGTCGTGAGCGCAACGCCGCGGCCGTTGCAGGAAACAGCTGCATCAAGCCCCGGCTCCAGGGTCGATAGCCGGGGGAGGCCGTCTTGCGTCAACGCGATGATGCCTGACCAGACGTGGGTATTCGGCGCGTCGGAGATGCGAGCGATCGTCGCGAGCCTGCGCGAGAATTTTTTCACCGCCCGCGCGGCCTCTGCCCTGCCTGCCCGCACCAACCCGCCGGTAACGAGCCCGCCCCCTGGTGCCCGTCGCAGCGCAAACGTGTGGCGGCGCGTGTCGGACAGGGACTGGCCGCCAGAAAGGACAGCGGCATTCTCAGGCAGCGGCGCCGTGGCGATCTGGAACACGCGGACGGGCGCCAGCGAGGCGGCAAATCCCCGGTGTAATGCGCCTGTGAGCGCGTTGGTCGTGAGGAGGATGCGCTCAGCCCGCAAGGAGCTGCGTGCGGTGTCGATCCGCCAGCCGTCGCCAGCCCTCGCAAAGCCGGTCACTGTCGTATTCTCGTACACCGTGGCGCCCGCGGCAGCGGCAGCACCGGCGAGAGCCCGCACATACGCAAGCGGATTGAGCTGGCCTCCGCTGTTGTCAAGCAGCGCGCCGTTGGGAAGGGGAAACCCGGCCATAGCGCCGGCCTCAGCGGCCTCCAGGAAGCGAACGGGACGGCCCTTCTCTCTGGCCCGTTCCGCAGCCGATTTGACTGCTTTCATCGCCTTTGGGGAGTGCGCCGGCTGCATCCACCCGCTTTGTTCTGCATTGCAGTTCAGGTCGAGGCGGTTGATGAGGTCGAATGTGATATCCCCCGAGCGTGCCACCAGGTCGAAAAAAGCGCCAGCGCACTCTGTGCCGTGGCGCGAGGCCAGCACATCGGGCGTGGCGCTGACGCGGATGCTGGGCACCACAAAGCCTGTGTTGCGCCCGGACGCGCCGGCGCCGACCTCTTCCGCTTCCAGCACAGCGCAGCGCACGCCCCGCTCCGCAAGGCGCAGCGCCACTGAAAGGCCCAGAAACCCGCCGCCGATGATAGCAACACCCGTTCCTGACGGCTCATCGAGTGCAACGCAGGCCGGGCCGGGCGGGCTGATATCCTGCCACAGCGGCCTCAGGTGGGGTGCGGCGGATGACTTGGTCTCAATCACCGTTGCGCCGGACGATCTGACCTGAAAGCGCTGCCGGATCAGTGTCCACCTCCGCCCATGTGTCGATGATGCGGAAGTGGGCAAGCTCGTCATCATTCCAGAAGTCGCGGGTGATCCCTGCGATCAACGGGCCGATGCCGTACTTCATGCCGGACAGTGACGCCCCTGAATGGGCGTTCGACATGGTCGCACCGTAGTTGAAGCATCGAATGTTTTTCAGAAACGGTGCTTCCCCGGGTGTGCGCTCGGTGAAGGCCAAGGTGTCGTCAAGGTAAGGATAGTCGGCAAGGGGATTGTCCTTGTCCTCTTTCGGCAGCGCGAACTTGTCCCGCCAGCGGGCGATCTGATGGGCGAACGGCGCCAGTTCAGGCCGGTTGGCAGGGTCCACCGAGAAGCCGCAACCCACAAACAAATGGTCGAATGTGCAGCGGCTGCCATCGGTGCCGGTCACGCAGACGCCTTCATCCGTAACGTGCGTCTCGGCCCACGATGTCCCTGCGTGAAGGGTGAAATTGTCGAAGGCGGCGCACCGGTCGACGCCGTCCTGAGTCGGGGGCTGGCCGAAGCGGAAAATGCTTCGCATCCAGCGCCATTTACGCCCGTCGTCCATCTCAGCGTAGTGGCGCAGATAGCCAGCCTTCTCCATGTACCGGAAGGGGTTTGCCTTCAGGATCTCGGGCCGGCGCATGTAAATGGTGACCGCCCGCGCGCCGTGTTCCAAAAGGTCCGCCGCACGGTCCCACGCGGTCGCCCCTGCGCCCAAAATGGCGATGGACCGGCCCTCAAAAACGTCGCTGCCCACGCTGTCGGTGCACATGGACCACCGCTCTTTGGGCAGTGCCTTCATCATCGGGGGGACATACCAGCCGCCCATCCCTTCAAGGCCTGTCGCAAGGACGAGCTTGCGGCAGTAAACGGTGCGCAGCCCGCCCGTGTCACAGTCTGCCAGCGTGAGTTTGAGGCCGTACGGGTCGGGCTCGATGGTCTTGAGCGCCGTCCGGTTCTCGACCGGCAGGTTGAGTACTTCGCGGTACCAATTGAGATAGTCTTGCCAGATGGTCCGCGGCCACTTGCCGAGCGCTTGGAACGCTGACTCGCCGTAGCGCGCCTCGAAGTACGCGCGCGGGGTGAGCGACGGTATGCCAAGGTCCGGACCGGTGAGATGCTTTGGTGAGCGCAGCGTCCACATCTTCGAGTAGGTCACCCACGGGCCTTCGTGCCCCTTGGGTGACTGGTCGATGATGAGAACGTTGCTCACCTTCTCCCGCTGAAGGGCAAAGGCGGTCGCAAGCCCACCCTGGCCGGCGCCGACAATCACTACGTCGTAGACATGCGCGCCGCTGGAGTGCGCGCGGGGCATGACCCAGTCGTCTGACGGGTAGCGCAAGATGTCGAGGTCGGAGCGCACCCGCTCGCCGAGGACGCGTAACCTCTCGTGAGCGTCCGGGAGTGTCCGGGGTCGGTCGCGCGGGGAAAGCCCCCGCGCAGGCAACACATCAAGCGACACCGCCAACCCCTTTTTCGTCGAAACCCAGCCTCAATTCCTATTTTGGCGCGAGACCTGCACCGTCACAAGCGAGCGGGGGAGCACCGCTGTATGAATACCTGCGCAAATTCTGCGCACACCTGGTCACGGAGCAGGCAATATGAACACGACATCTTCGAGGCGGTCTAAGTTCTTGGGCTACGGAGCGCTTGTTGGCATCTTGAGTTTTGGGCTGGCAGTGCCGTTTGGGTCGGTATCGGCGCAGGAAGACCCCATCAAGATCGCCATCGCGGCACCCATGACCGGGAACTCCGCCGCATTCGGTCAGAATGCCGAGCGGGGCGCGGAAATGGCAGTTGAGGCCATCAACGCAGCCGGCGGTATCAACGGGCGGATGATCGAATACGATATCTTTGACGACCGTGGCGTGCCGCGCGAGGCGGCGTCCGTAGCCAACGCTATCGCCGCCGAGGCTGACGAATACTTCGCTGTACTTGGCCACATCAACTCGTCGGCCACGCTGGCGGGCATGCCCATTTACAACGAGGTGGGCATCCCGGTGATCAACGCTTCCTCGTCCAACCCGACCATCACCGAGCAGGGCTGGGAAAACTTCATCCGCATGACCATCCGCGGCGACTATGGCGCGCAGCAATACTCCGCCTACGCCATCAACAATCTGGGGCGGAAGAAACTTGGCATCGTCTTCGTCAACAACGACTTTGGGCGTGCGCTGCGGGACGACATGATGCGCGCGGTTGAGGTGCTGCCGGCAGAGGTTGTGGCAGAAGCCGGCTTCACACCGGGCGTGGACAAGGATTTCTCCGCCGTCATCACCGAGTTTAAGAACGCCGGCGTCGATGCCGTGATGCTGAACACCGAGTACACCGAAGGCGGCTTGTTCGTCGGTCAGGCAGCAAATCTTGGGCTCACCGACATTGCGGTCGTCGGACCCGATACGCTGCTTTATGACAGCTTCCTGGACCTGTCACAGGGGGCGGCCGAAGGGGCAAACATCCTCGCCGCCTATGACCCCTATGCGGAAAATGCGCTGACCACCTCGTTCATGTCGAGCTTCCAGGAGCGGTACGACACGCTGCCCAGCCAAGTGGCCGTGTTCACACACGACCTCTTCTATCTGCTCAAGGCGGCCATTGAAGAGGAAGGCGCCACCCGCGACACCCTGATCGACACCATCAAGGGCATGAACTTCCAGGGTGCGGGCGGGCAGTACGCATGGGACGAGAAAGGCGACGTGAAGGACCGCACGTTCGCTGTGATCGAGGTGACCGGCGACGGATTTAAGTCCACCGGCCTTTCGGTTGACGAGGATGGGCTCGAGGTCCTGCGCTAAGCCCACCTCAATCGATCATGATGTTCTACGAAGCGATGCTTAAGACGTGAGGTTTCGTGGAATACTTCCTTGAGCAGACGGTGAACGGTCTTGCGGTGGGCAGCATCTACGCTCTCATCGCAGTGGGGTACTCGATGGTTTATTCCATCTTGTACCTCATCAACTTCGCCCACGGCGATGTCATCATGTTCGGCGCGTTCGTCGCACTCACCCTGGTTGGGATGGCGTTTCCCGTGGCGGCCGTCATCCTGCTTGCCTGCTGCGCGGGGGCGCTGCTCGGCATCATCGTGGAGCGGATAGCCTATCGCCCGGTGCGGGAAGCCAACCGGGTCGTCCCCATGATCAGCGCGTTGGGGGCAGGCCTTGTCCTTGCCGCCACCGCACAGCTCATTTGGGGGCCAGAAGTCCTTCCCTTCCCCCAGCTTCTGCCGCGGGGCCTGGTGGATGTGGCGGGGATCGGCGTGCCGATCCAATCGCTCATCATCCTCGCCGTTGCGCTCGTCCTGGTCGCCGGCGCGACAATCCTCTTGTACCGCACGCCCATCGGCCTTGCCGCCCAGTGCGTGTGCCAGGACCTTTATGCGGCCCGCCTTATGGGCATCCCCGTCAACTCGGTGATTGTCGCGATCTACGCGGCTGGCGGCTTTCTGGGCGTGGCGGGCGGCATCTTGTTCGCCATGTACTTCAACGCGATCTTTATCCAGATGGGCTTGCTTGCCACGACCAAAGCATGGGCTGCGGCAATGCTTGGAGGGGTAGGCAATTTCCAAGGCGCTTTTCTGGGCGGCATCCTCCTTGGCTTGGCGGAGGTCGCGTCGGTCGCGCTGGTCGGCTCCGCCTACAAGGACGGGGTGAGCCTCGTCATCATCGTGCTCGTGCTGCTTCTGCGGCCCAACGGGCTTTTCGGCGCGCGCCTGGCGGAACGGTCCTGACGTGCTGGACTTCCTGCATTCCCGGCGTGGCGCAGCAGTTTTCCTCGTCATCCTCGCGGTAATCCCGCTTTTGGATCCGGGCCGCTACTGGCTCCACGTCATCAACGTGACCATGATCTACGCGCTGGTGTCGCTGGGGCAGAACATCATCACAGGCTGGTGCGGGATGCTGACGCTCGGCCAAGCGGCCTTCTTCGGCCTCGGCGCCTACACCTCCGCGCTCTTGTCGCTGACGTTCGGCCTGCCCTTCATCGTGTGTTTCTTCGCAGCGGGCATCATGGCGTCCATCGTCGGAGCGCTCCTCTCCCTCCCCTGCCTACGGGTGCGGACCGATTTCCTCTCGCTCATCACCATCGCGTTCAACCAACTCTTCTTCGTGGTGGCGAACAACTGGATGAGCCTGACCCGCGGGCCCATGGGGCTGCCGCAGGTGCCGCGCATCGAATTCTTCGGCTTTGCGGCATGGTCCGCCACCGACCACTACTACGTGTTCCTGGTCATCGTGGCGCTCGCCTACTTTGCCGTGTCGCGCATTACCGGCGGTGCCACCGGCCGGGCGTGGGAGATGATCCGCGACGACGAAGTTGCCGCGCGCGCGGTGGGGGTCGACGTGGTGCGCTACAAAGTGCTCGCCTTCGCAGTCGGCTGTTTTCTGGCAGGCTGCGCGGGAAGCCTCTTCGCGCACTACCTGCGCCTTGTCTCGCCGGATATGTTCCTTCTGGAGGAGTCGCTGATTGCCATGCAAATGGCGATCCTCGGCGGCCTCGCGAGTTTGCCGGGCGCCGCGCTGGGCGCCTTCTTGATGATTGCCATCCCTGAAGCGCTGCGCTCGTCCGAGCCCTGGCTGATCACGCTGCGCCCGGGCATCGGAGGCGCGCTCCTCGTCATCTTGATGATTTGGCGGCCCCACGGCCTGCTGTCGCGCCGCAACACGGCCCCGCAGTCCTTGCGCGCCCTCAGCGCGTGGCTGCGGCGGGGGATCGGGCTTGATCGCGCGCCCAGAAGCCCCGCCGAGCGCGATCGGGACAACCTGCGTTGAACACACCGATCCTCGCCTGCGAGAATATCGAGAAATCCTTCGGCGGTGTCCGCGCTCTGAGGACAGTGTCCGTCACCTTCCGCGAAGGTGAGATCCTTGGCATCATCGGCCCCAACGGCTCAGGCAAGACGACGCTGTTCAACATCATATCCGGTCATGAGGCGCCTGACGGTGGCACCGTTTCGCTGAACGGGCACGATGTGACTGGCAAACCTCCGCACAAGATGGCCGCCCTTGGGTTGGCGCGCACCTTCCAGAACCTTCGCCTGTTTGAGGGAATGAGCGCGCTGGAAAACGTTTTGGGCGGCGGTCATCTGCGTGCGCCGCGCGGGCTGCTGGAGCAGATGCTGCGCCTGCCGTCCACCGCCGCGCGGGACCGGGCCGCGCGGGAGGAGGCGCAAACACTCCTCAATGCCGTTGGCTTGGGGGAGCACGCGCGGAATTTTGCCACCGACCTTTCCTACGGCCAGACGAAGCGGCTGGAGCTTGCCCGAGCGCTCAACACGCAGCCGCGCATCCTCCTGCTGGACGAACCGACAGCGGGCATGAACGACCGTCAGGCCCGGGAGATCCTTGAGCTTGTGAAAGACATTAAGGAGCGCTTCGCCCTCACCCTTGTGGTGATCGAGCACAATGTGCCGGCTCTCGTGTGGCTCGCTGAGCGTATGGTTGCCCTCGATGCCGGCGAAGTGGTGTGCGAGGGCACGCCGGAGGAAGTGGTGCAAGACCCCCACGTGATCGCCGCCTACTTAGGCACCGGAGCTGAGGCGTGAGCGATCTGGTCGTTGAGGACCTTGCCGCAGGCTACGGCCGCCGCCTCATCCTGGACGGTCTGTCGACGACCTTTCCGAAGGGGCAGAGCGTTGCCCTGATCGGCCACAACGGTGCCGGCAAATCCACGTTGATCAAAGCGCTGACGGGGGTGATCCGCCCCCGTGCCGGGCGGGTTATCTTCGGCGGCGACACCATCACCGGAATGCCGCCGGAAGTCTGCGTCAAGCGGGGGATTGTCCACGTGCCTGCCGGGCGGCGTGTGTTTCCGCGCCTGACGGTCCGCCAGAACCTTCAGGTGGGCGCCTATGCGCGGCGGGACAAAGCGGCAGTGGAGCGCGAACTTGAAGGCTGGCTGGAGACCTTCCCCATTTTGAAGGCGCGCCTTGGCGAGCCGGCATCCGTCATGTCGGGCGGGGAGCAGCAGATGCTGGTCATCGCGCGGGGGCTGATGGCACGGCCAAAGATCCTGTTCGTCGATGAGCCGTCGCTGGGCCTGTCGCCAGTGATGGTGGATCAGGTGTTTGAGATTCTTAAAACCCTCGCCCAGTCCGACGTGACGCTGATCCTCGCCGAGCAGAATGTGCGCAAGGCGCTGGAGATTACGCAGTTTGCCCTGATCCTCGCCCAGGGGCAGGTGACGCGGCAGATGGCGTCCGCCGAACTTGCCTCCGATGCTGAGTTTCGCGCGTCCTATCTGGGTGCGGGCACCAAAGGCGCCTTCGCAAGCGTCCAATAGCAAGGGTCTTCCGGCAAAGGTCACCCCTTGCCAAATTTCAAATCTCGCTACTTCGTGTGTGATCTGAAACCTCACGGGGACGGTCACATTCGTGGCGAAAGATGCCCACAACCACGACGAGGACGAGGTGAACGCCGCTGGCGCGCACACCCTGTTTCGGCGTTCCCACCTGATGCGTGTCGGCGCCCATCTGCGGAGCCTTCGACAGGGGAAGGGCCTTTCGCTGCGGGCGCTTGCCGAGCAAACGGGCCTCAGTGTTGCGGCAGTCCGCGGCTTGGAGGCGGGCGAGGTGAACCCC
Source organism: Pseudomonadota bacterium (assembly GCA_039178655.1). Lineage (GTDB taxonomy): Bacteria > Pseudomonadota > Alphaproteobacteria > Rhizobiales > Amorphaceae > Acuticoccus. The sequence goes on from JBCDFB010000048.1 coordinate 8,842, forward strand.
AGCCTCACCACCGTGCTCGCCATCGCCGATGCCATCGGCGCAGACCTTGACCGGATCGTTGAGACAGCGCGCGAGGACGATGCGCGCGTGTCGGTGCGCAGAACATCTGATGGCGCACAAGAAACCGGCTTTGCGGGCGCAGCGCTCGGCGCCGTTGTGCAAACTTTGGATCGGTCCGAGCCACTTCCGTCGCTGGAGGGCAGCTACCCAACACTGGCGTTTGTGGTTGACGGATGCGCTTCGGCCGAAACGTCAGATGGTGAGCGGTACGCACTCAACGCGGGCGATACCCTTCACGGCCAGCCGCGGGCGATTACTTCCGTTGCGGCCGCACAGTCGGGCGGCGCCACTCTTCTTCGCGTTGTTGATAGGCGGCGGCCTTTGGCCGGGTCACCGGTGGAGCGGTCATGAGCGAGCCCGAAGGCGCAAGCTACATCTTGGCGACCGACGTTGGCGGCACGTGCACCGACACGATCGTCTTCAGCAGTGACGGTGAGATCCGCATCGGCAAAGCTCTTTCCACACCGCCGAACTTCGCCGACGGGGTGTTGAACTCCATCGCGTCCGCTGCAGAGCCCATGGGTCTGACGCTGGAGAGCCTTCTGGGCCGGACAGACCTTTTCATCCATGGCTCCACTGTGGTGGACAACACCGTGCTCACCCGCGACGGGGCAAGCACTGGCTTAATCACCACTGAGGGCTTTGAAGACACGCTCCACGTGACCCGCGGGGCATACGGGCGCTGGTCAGGCCTGACCGAAGACCGGATGAAGCATCCGGTGAAGACCGACCGCCCCCCTGCCCTTGCGCCGCGGGACCGGGTGGTGGGCGTCGCCGAGCGGGTGGATTGTGCCGGCGAGGTGGTTCTGCCGCTCGATGAACCGGCCCTTGAGCGTGCCATCAAGTTCCTGGTGGACGAAAAGGGCGTTGACGCGATTGCCGTCTCTTTCCTTTGGGCGCATCTCAACCCAGCCCACGAGGCGCGTGTGCGGGAGGTCGCCGCCCGGGTGGCGCCGTCCGCCTATGTGACGCTTTCCAGCGACATTGCCCCGGTCCCCGGCGAGTATGAGCGGACATCCACGGCTGTCATCAACGCGTACGCCGGCCGCATCACCCACGCCTATCTCACCTCGCTCCAGTCCCTCCTCGCTGGCCGAGGCTACGGCGGGGCGACCATGGTCATGCAAGGCTATGGCGGCCTGTTGCCGGCCGCCGAGGCGGCCGAACGAGCCGTCGGCATGATCGAGTGCGGCCCGGCCGCTGGCGTCATCGGCGCGAAGTTCCTGGGCAACGCCATGGGCGATGAAAACGTCATCGCCGCCGACATGGGCGGCACCACCTTCAAGGTCGGCGTCATTCAGGGCGGCGCGCTGGAGTACGCGCGCGAGCCCATGGTGGACCGCTTCCACTATGTGGCGCCGAAGATCGAAGTGGTCTCCATCGGCGCCGGCGGCGGCTCCATTGTGTCGCTCGATCCGGTGGCCGGCGTCCCGCTGGTGGGACCCCGCAGCGCCGGCGCACGCCCTGGCCCCGTCTGTTACGGTCAGGGCGGGACGGAGCCGACCCTTACCGACGTGATGCTTCTGATCGGCTATATGGATCCGGCGCAGTTTCTCGGCGGCTCCATCGCGCTCGACCGCGAGGGGGCAGAAGCCGCGTTCCGCACCCAGATTGCCGAACCGCTCGGGATGTCTGTGGACGACGCCGCAGTGGGCATCTACCGGATCGCGAGCGCGCAAATCACCGACCTTATCCGCGAGATCACGGTGGAGCGCGGGCTTGATCCCCGCGATTTCGTCCTTCACGCGTTCGGCGGCTCATGCGCCATGCTCGCCGCTGCGTTCGGCGAAGAGCTGGCGGTCCAGCGGGTGATCATCCCCTACACCGCGTCGGTGAATTGCGCCTTCGGCCTTGTCTCCGCCGACATTGCCCACGAATACGCCGTCACCCAGACACTCGCTGCTGACGCAACGGCGGATGAGGTCAACGCCCTTTTCGCACCCATGGAAGAGCGTGCCCGCGCACAGCTTCGAGCCGAAGGCATTGAGGGGGATCGTGCGGTGATGGAATGGTCGGTGGACCTTCGCTACTCGCGCCAGGTGCATGAGGTGACGACGCAGGTCGCCGCGAAGACCCCCCTCGACGCTGCGGGCCTCGCGCGGCTGATCGACGATTTCGAGGCCCTTTACGAGCGCAAGTACGGCAAGGGTTCCGCGTACCCCGAGGCGGGCATTGAGATGACGATGTTCCGCCTCACCGCGCGCGGTGTGATGCCCCGCCCTGCGCTGCCTGAAGAGGACGAGGGGCCGGCCGACCCGAGCGGTGCGCAAATCGGCGAGCGGCGGATCTTCGACGCCTCCGAGGGCCGCTTTGCGCACGGCAAGATCTACGACTTCAACCAACTAAAGCCAGGCAACGAAGTTGCGGGGCCTGCGGTCATCCACACACCCATCACGACGATTGCGCTCCACAGCGGCCAGACCGGGCGCATGGACCGTTGGAAGAACATTGTCGTGACGAGTGGACGCTGAGGGAGGGACTGGCATGGACCCGATGACGTTCTCCATCATCCGCCACAGGCTCTTCCGCATCGTTGACGAGGCGGTCATTACGCTGAAGCACGTGTCAGGCAGCGCGATCACCAACGAGGGCCACGACCTGATGGTGTCGCTCTACCGCGCCGATGGCACTTTGCTGATGGGCGGTGTGGGCTTTCTCCACCACCTCACCAGCGCTGCTGAGGCGTGCAAGGCGATCATCCGCCGGTTCGGCGATGACATCCATGAAGGGGACGTCTTTCTCCTCAACGACCCCTACACGGCAGCGCTCCACACATCGGACATTTATCTCGTTGCACCGATCCACTTCGACGGTCGCCTCGTCGCCTGGTCGGCCTGCTTCGTCCATGTGACCGACATTGGCGCCATGAACCCGGGTGGCTTCGCCCCCCAGGCGCAGGACGTCTTTACCGAGGGGTTCTCGTCGCCGGGCATCAGGCTCGTCCACAAGGGGGAGATGCAGCGCGATATTCTGGACACGCTGCTCAACATGGTGCGATCGCCGGAAATGGTCTCCCTGGACCTTCGCTCCATGATTGCCTGCAACAACGTCGCGCGGGACCGGATGCAGGCGCTCCTCGCCAAGTACGGGGCAGAGACCGTCGACGCGGCGAACACGAAACTCATCGAGGACAGCGAGCGGCTCTTGCGCACGCGGCTGCGC
>JBCDFB010000049.1:0-11766 GCA_039178655.1 Pseudomonadota bacterium
GTTGTTGCGTACGATGTAGTGTTGATCCTTTTGGAAGAGCTTGTGGGCCCGCAGCGCATTGTTGACATGGTGCACGATGGTCGTGCTTTCGGGATCATAGAGAGATTGACCCTCTGGCAGCATCTCTGCCTCTGTCAGCCGCGCTTCGACGGAGGCCCGTTCCGTCTCCTGCTCGCCCACGGCAGCTTCGGCCATGGCAAGGGCGGTGGTCGCCGCCTCCAAACGCCCTTCCACCGCCCCAGTCTCAGCCTCCAGCGCCGCAAGCCCCTGTTGCGCCTGCGCAATCTCAGCGTTGATCTCTTCAAGGGACCCGGAAGCCGCCCGTTCCGCCTCCAACTCCGCGTTGATCGTGGCAAGCTGCTCGGCAGCGCCTGTCCGCTCGCCTTCCATCGCAGAGCGCAGCGCCTGTCCATCCTGGTAAAACCACACCGCAGCCGCCAATGCAGCAACGGTCACAATGGCCAGGATCGTGGTGAAGAGGCGGCTGTTCATAAACTCACAATGCCCTCGGTTTGACGAAGCGCCTTGATTGGCGAGCCTTCGCCCGGCAGCGGCGCCATCAGCGCCGGTTCGCACGCATCAGGAAATTGACCGTCCTTCTAATCTCCCCCCAAATCCTTGTCGACCGAAGACGGGAGCGGCAGCAAAAACTCCACACGGGCCCGGGGTTCCCGGGTACTCAGTGCGCCTCTAGCGGCAGGCGTATGTGGCAACCCTTTCCCTGGGAGAGGGCGTCCATCGCCGCTATCTTGGAAAGCGTGCAGAAGCTCCTCGCCTCCGCCGGCCCCGATGCCGACAGCGCAGCCTCCCTCCTGCCCGAGCCGTTCGCCGGCTGGTTCGCGCAGCGTGGCTGGTCCCCGCGCCCCCATCAGCTCGCCCTCATCGAAAAGGCGCAGGCGAACCGCTCCACACTCCTCATCGCCCCCACCGGCGCCGGAAAAACCCTTGCCGGCTTCCTTCCGAGCCTCGTGGAGCTGAGCGCGCAAAACCGCCGCCGCAACGCCTCCGTGCGCGAAGGTCCCCACACCCTCTACATCTCCCCCCTTAAAGCGCTCGCGGTGGACATTGCCCGTAACCTGGAAACCCCCGTGGCGGAGATGGACCTTCCCATCACCATGGAAACGCGCACCGGCGACACCCCCCAGAACCGCCGCAAGCGGCAGAAGGAGAACCCGCCCGACATCCTCCTCACCACGGCAGAGCAGGTTGCCCTCCTCGTCAGCCAGCCCGACGCGGAGCGCTTCTTCTCAGAGCTCAAGGTGGTGATCGTCGACGAGCTGCACTCCATCGTCACGTCAAAACGGGGTGACCTCCTGTCGCTCGGGATCGCGCGCCTGCGCAAACACGCGCCTTCCATGCGCACCGTCGGCCTCTCCGCCACCGTCGCCCACCCCGATGACCTCCGCGGCTGGCTGGAACCCCAATCCGGCGACGCGCCCACGTTGGCCGACCTCGTGGTGGTCAAGGGCGGCGCCAAGCCGGACGTCTCGATCCTGAAATCCGATGCCCGCGTCCCCTGGTCAGGCCACATGACGCGCTGGGCGCTGCCGGACATCTACAACCTCATCAAGGCCCACCGGACGTCCCTCGTCTTCGTCAACACCCGCAGCCAGGCCGAAATGCTCTTCCACGAGCTGTGGCGCATGAACGAGGACACGCTCCCCATCGCCCTCCACCACGGCTCCCTGGACCGCCAGCAACGCCGTCGCGTGGAAGCGGCCATGGCCGACAACAAACTGCGCGCCGTGGTCTGCACCTCAACCCTCGACCTGGGGATCGACTGGGGCGACGTGGACCTCGTCATCCACGTAGGCGCCCCCAAAGGCGCCTCCCGCCTCGCCCAGCGCATCGGCCGCGCCAACCACCGCATGGACGAGCCCTCAAAGGCCATCCTCGTCCCCTCCAACCGCTTCGAGGTGATGGAGTGCCAGGCCGCCCTCGACGCCTCGTATCTGGGCCATCAAGACACGCCCCCCGTGCGCGAAGGGAGCCTCGACGTCCTCGCCCAACACGTCCTGGGTTGCGCGGTCGCCGCCCCCTTCGACGCCGTTGAACTCTTTGACGAACTCTCCTCCGCCTACCCCTACCGCACGCTGGACTGGGAGACCTTCGAGCGGGTGGTGGACTTCGCAGCAACCGGCGGCTACGCCCTGCGCGCGTACGAGCGGTTCGCCAAAATCCGCCGCCGCAAGGATGGCCTGTGGCGCATCACCCACCCGCGCATTGCCCAGCAATACCGCCTCAACTTCGGCACCATCGTTGAAGTCCCCAACCTTGCCGTGCGCCTGGTGGGAAAGCGCGGCAACACCCTCACCCGCGGCGGCCGCGTTCTGGGGCAAATCGAAGAGTACTTCCTCAACACCCTGACACCGGGCGACACCTTCCTCTTCTCCGGCCAGTGCCTGCGCCTTGAAGGCATCCGCGACAACGACGCCCTCGTCACCAAGTCGCAAATGAAGGAGCCCAAAATCCCCTACTACGGCGGCTCGAAGTTTCCGCTGACCACCTACCTCGCCACCGTGGTGCGCGGCATGCTCGCCGACCCCTCAGGCCGCGACCATCTCCCCACCCAGGTGCGCGACTGGCTGGACCTGCAGGCGGAACGCTCCCGCCTCCCCGCCCGGGGCGAACTGCTGGTGGAAACCTTCCCCCGCGGCAAACGCCACTACATCGTCGCCTACCCGTTCGAGGGCCGCCTCGCCCACCAAACGCTCGGCATGCTCCTCACCCGCCGCCTGGAGCGGATGCGCCTCAAACCCATGGGCTATGTCGCGTCCGACTATGCGCTCGCCATCTGGGGCCTGGGCGACTTCTCCGCCGCGTTCGACGGCTCCAAGCGCGTCAAAGGCCGCACCATGGCCGACCTCTTCTCAGAAGATCTCCTGGGCGACGACCTCGACGAGTGGCTCGCCCAATCCATCCTCATGAAGCGCACCTTCCGCGCCTGCGCCGAAATCGCCCAACTCATCGAGCGGCGCCACCCGGGCAAGGAAAAGACCGGCCGCCAGGTCACCATCTCCACCGACCTTGTCTACGATGTGCTGCGCTCCCACGAGCCGGACCACATCCTCCTGCGCGCCACGTGGGCCGACGCGGCCACCGGCCTCCTGGACATCCGCCGCCTCGGCGACATGCTGAGCCGCGTCAAGGGCGACATCATTCACCAACCTTTAACCAAGATATCCCCACTTGCGGTCCCCATCATGCTGGAGATCGGCAAAGAGATCATAGTAGGGGAAGCCTCCGACGCGCTGCTCGCAGAAGCGGCCGACGCGCTGGTGGCCGAGGCCATGGGCGATGATGAGGGCGGTGATGAGGGCGATGAGATGGCCGAAGCCATCGGCAAAGGGATCGGCTGAGTTGGGGGATGGGCTGAGTTGGGGGATCGCTTAAGTTGGGGGATCGCTTAAGTTGGGGGACACGGCGTGAGCGCTGAAAACCAGCGGGCGTTCGGCATGGCGGCCATGGGAGCCTTTTCCCTCCCCGGCCCCAAACAGGCGGCCGACCCCGCGCGCCATCAGGGCCCGGATCCCCGCCCGGAAGCCCGCCGCGCCTTCGTCGCCGGCATGGACGCGCTGCTGGATCACTCAGGCGCCCTCTACTGGCCGGCCCAACACACGCTGGTGGTGTCGGACCTCCACCTGGAAACCGGCTCCTCCTACGCGCGCACCGGCCAGATGCTCCCCCCTTACGACAGCGCGGTCACCCTCGCCCGCCTCGCCGAGGTCACGTCCCACTACGCCCCCCGCCGCATCATTTCGCTGGGCGACAGTTTCCACGACCCCTTCGGCGCCGAGCGCCTCTCGCCGGAAAACGTCGCAACGCTGATGGCCATCATCGGCAACGCAGAAATCATCTGGATCACCGGCAACCACGACCAGGCCTCCGCAGCCCGCTTCGGCGGCGAGGCGCACGATGAGTACAGCCTCGCCGGCGTCACCTACCGCCACATCCCCACCGAGGGCGATGTCCACTCCCCGGAAGTTGCCGGCCACCTCCACCCCGTGGCGCGCGTCCCCATGCGCGGCCGGATGGTCCGTCGCCGCGCCTTCGTCGGCTGCGCGCTGCGCCTCGTCATGCCCGCCTTCGGCTGCCTGACCGGCGGCTCCTGCCTCAGCGCAACCACCCAAGGTACCGTCCTGGCGGATCCCTGAGCGGCCCACGCGGCGCGAGCAAAATGCCTGGTGTCTTTGAAGGCGGACGGCCCTTTCTGATCACATGGTCCCATTCGCTCAGGAACCGCTCTAATCTGCCCGCACAGCATGACGTCACGGCAGGAACCACGATGCGCAAACGCCCCCCGCCAATTCTTGGAGTGTTACGCCTAGACTACGACTATCCCGCAAATCTCGGCGACATAGATCGTCTCGAAACCTTCTCATATGACGTCATATACCGCGTCATTCCCGGATTGACTTTCGAAATGTGCCAATCCGGAGATCTCACAGAGCAAGTCAAAAATGCTTGCATCGACTCACTACGATTTCTGGACAGCTTCAACGTCAACGCCATAACCGGCGATTGCGGCTTCATGATCAATATCCAGGACACCATCAGAAGCAACACCCATCGACCGGTCTTCCTCTCAGCTCTCATCCAACTGCCGACCATCATCAATTCCATCGGCATCGACGATGAGATCGCCGTCTATACTGCCAACGGCCGCAGTCTCGAGACGATCGAGTCCCAGCTTGATACGCTCTGCGGACTTCGCGAACACAGCCACCGCCTCAAAATCGTCGGCTGTGAAAGCGTCCCTGGCTTTGACGCTGTTGCCGCAGGCAAAAAGGTCGACGAGAAAAAGGTCGGCGCCGGGCTGTTAGAACTGACAAGCAACGTCATCCGCAACAACCCGAACATCAAATGTATCTTGCTTGAGTGTACCGAACTACCGCCGTACGCAAACGCAATTCGGTACATCACCGGCCTGCCGGTCTATGACGCGGTCACCAACTGCGACATGTTCATGAGCGGCTTTCTGGAAAATTCGAATTTTGGGATGCACGGCTGGCAGCAGGCGTGGAGCGGCACACAAGACCCATACAAATTCGGCGAGAACCTGACAGAGTTCGAAAAGGCTTTGCTCGTAAGCAACAAGCCTCAATGAGCAACCGTCGCGAGCATCTTGGCTTTCAAACCAAGTATTGCGGTGCCAAACAGCAAGCCACAGCAAGACTTGATGCTCTCGCTGAGGTGTCATCGCCGACGATGGTTGAGGACACCAATCTCGGCGGGCCGCTCCGACGCCAGCGCCAACGCGATAATCGCGGGTCCGCCGCATCCCGCCCCGTTGCGCGCGCCGCCCACCGCCCCGCGCCACAGCTTTGATCGCAGGCGCAAAACCGTTACCCTCGGCAGCCTAACGGACGGGAAAGCCCATGCTCCGCACCCTTTTCGCGCTCTTCCTCCTCGCCGCCCCGGCGCACGCCCAAAGCGAGTTCCCCAACATTCTCGGCACCTGGGAGATCGCAAGCGGCAGCGTCATGACTCACGACGGCAAGGTTTTGTCCTTAACCGAGATGCCGGCCGGCGACATCGTCATCACCACCCAACAGGGCCCGGTATTCAGGGGCGCCTACCGCTGGCACCACCCTGAAGGGACCGAACTCAGCGACGGCGAAACGACGACCCACCGCGCCGAAGAAACCTTCGTCGGCACCTTCTCCGGCGACCGAACCACCTTCACCATGGCCGACACCCCCGACCGCGGCTACTGGTTCGGCCGCCTCACCGAGGATGGAACGATTGAGCTGCAGTACATCGAGAGCGGGCCCAACGCCGCGGCGGGATACTCGGTGATGCGGCGGGTTGAGTGAGGGGTTTTGAAGCATCGCTTCCCTACGGCTTTGACCGCGGGGAAAAGGGCTGAGCGTTTTTCGAGAAACGTTCCTCGTCGTGCATGTGTCAGAGACACGGTGCACGGGTGTTTGTCATTCACACTTCGACCATCACCGATAACCCGGTGCATGTTCTTGCACGGGGTATCTCAAAAAAACGACCATTTTTGAGAGAACCGGATAAGCTCGGCTTTGAGCCCTTGGCTGACATTGCATTGCAGTGACCGCCTGCCTTACGTCAGTGCATCTTTCTTAGCAGGAGCGAGTAAAACTATGCCGCTAGAGGTCATCATTGCGTTCACACTCTTGTTCCTCTTCGATTCGCTCGCTCCTGGTCCCGCAGTCGCCGCAGTGATTGCAAAAGGTGCAACAACTGGAGCGCGCCGCACGACACCGTTCATTGTCGGTTTGGTGATTGGTGAGCTTTTGTTCTTCGCTTTTGCACTTGCGGGACTTGTAACGTTGGCAGCGACGATGGGATCGCTTTTCGGGCTAATCAAATGGGCCGGCATTGCCTATTTACTATATCTCGCGTTCAGCCTTTGGACAGCGCCACCTGTCAAGGTTTCCTACAAGATTCCAAACGGTGAAGGCTTGAGGTTGTTGTCGGCCGGAACGCTTCTGCCCCTCGGCAATCCGATGACTATAGGCTTCTACGTGGCACTGCTGCCTGTCGTTCTCGATGTAACTACGATTTCGGTAATCGGCGCTTTGGAAATGGTGGTTATCATTGTTTCAGTGTGGGGTGGAGTACTCTTCGCTTATGCATTTGCGGCAGATCGAGCCAGCCGCTTCATTGCGACACCAATGGCCCAGACGTGGCTAAATAGGACTGCTGCAGGGGCAATGGTGAGCGCTGCTGGAATGATAGCTACTCGCGATTAGACGTTTGGTCACTTGGTCCGCTAACTTGACCTTGGCCCACCCTCAAAAACCAACGTTTTTGACGGGCGGACGATTATCAAGGAGCTTAAACTAACCACTCTGTGCCTTCATTCGCAAAACTGTCTCTCGAAACCGCTCCTCTCAGATCAACACTGACCGCTGAGTTTTGAGAGGCTGCCCGCGGCTCCTGTTAACGTCGGTTTCCGAGACAGCAACCGTATGCGGTGGGTCTCAAATAGCCGTCGACTCGTCGTCGTTGGTGCTTCGTCACGTCGGTTAATTGAAGCTGACCTCGTCTGCCGCCGCGCGCCCACACAGCCAAAAACTAATCCCCGCCTCAAAAACCCATGCCACACTCCCCTCGTCGCCTGATCCAAGGGGAGGCGCGGTCCGGACCGACCGCCCGCGGGGATCGGGGGCTCGGTTGTCCAGAACCTGCCCCGTAACGGAGGGGCGGGCGATGGGCGGACTGGACCGGCGTTGCCGCTGGTCACCACTTGAACCTGTCCGTGAGGCAGGCATGTGGAGAACAGGCGGCGGCAACTGAGGCGGACCGGGCCCGAGAGGGCGCGCCGCCAATGCCCGGGCCGATCAAAAGCCGAGGCGGGACGCGTGGGCGCAGCCCACACCTTAAATCACACGGGCCGCTCCCAAACGTCCCGCCGATCCCGACAGCCAAAACCCGGCGCCCCCGAAGCGGCCGGCCGAGCTCCCCTGCCCAAACCAAAGCCCGCGACGCCGATGATCAGGAGTTTGGATTTCTGAAAACGGACAGGATCGGCCCGACCAAACCGCTAGGGCGGTTCCCGATCAAATGGGATCCTTTGATTGAGAAAAACCGCCCGCTTTTCAAAGGGGCGGGCATTTGGCTCGCGCCGGAAGCGGCGCGAAATGCCCTAGGACACAATCGGCCGCCGCCCCATCATCCGCAGCACCAGCTTACGTCCCAGCACCATGGGCGGATAAAACAGCCGCGCCCGCCACCGCGCGCCGAACACCCAGCGGTTGAGCCGGGAAAACACGCCTCCATCGTCGGCGGCCTGGGCGAGCGCGGTCATGGCGTCAGGGCCGAAATACTCCCGCCCGCCCATGGTCACCACCATCCCGTCATCGATGGACACGCCCCGCTCAGCCAGCGCGCGCACCCGCTCAGGCACCTCCCGCGCATTCACAAGCTGCACATCCCCACCGTTGCGGCGAATGGCGACCATGTCCGCGAACCGGGCACAAAACGGGCACTCCCCGTCGTAAAGAACCTCGATCTCCAAGCGCGCCTCCCATTCCCTGCAGGAGATAGGGCGCTCGTCACCAAGGCTTAGCGTGCCCCTTGGCCGCGCGGTTCAAGGCGCCGGGCTGACGGCAATCTTTTGCCCGTTGAACACATACGCCAGGGACTTTTCCGGCGTCCCGGTGAACGGATCGTCGGCCAGCGGATAAAAGTGGATTTTCGCCTCACCGGTCATGTCAGCGCCCTGGTCCAACGCCCCGGTCAGCTCAACCCGCACCACAAATTGCTCTTCATGCATCTCGTTGCGGAAGGTGAAGTCCACCATCGTCGCACGCCACGAAAGGCCGGCGTCGCCGGAGCTGCAGGTCCAGGCACCGCGCGCGTCAGAGAACGGCGCAAACTCCAGGTCACCCCCCTGGGCGGAGTCGGACAAGAACGCCTGACCGCCGCTGGTCAACGAGATGAGGCTGCGCCCTTCCTCTTCAGGCGCCGGTTTGCCGTCAATGAGTTTCATGGTCAAAAATGTACCCACAAGCGGGGCGCAGGCCGCATCCAATGGCTCCGCACCAAAGGGCTCCGCAGCAAAGGCGGATCGGGGCACAACCGCGCCAGCCACCGCCAGCATCACAAGCGCGCTTTTCAACACCATCGCCATCAATCCATCCCAGTCTGCGCCATCGGCCTCTCCGCCGGTCCACCACAAATGCTTATCGCCCCGCACCAGGCAAGGCGATCATGACCGGCGTATGCCCCGCCGCAAGTGTCGCCGCGTCTTCGCCCGACGCTTGCCCCGTAAGGCCCCGAACTCATCCCCCCTCTTGGCAGGTGCGCTAAACTTCACATGGGTTTGGAGATCTGTTGGTGACTGCCCTGTCCCGCTCAACAAAGGGACAAGCCAGGCCAATGTGGGGAGGGCGGCAGCAACTTGCGCAAACTAGGTGTGGTGCCCGCTCCACGTCCGAACGAGTCGCCAGAGCACGTCAGTAAGCTGTGTGTAAGCCCGCATCACAGCGGCGCACGCCCGTTCGCAACCGCCGATGGCTGACAAGGCCGTGCCGACAAGTGACCTCAGGCCATGTGGAAGTCGGCAAGGAAGGCTTCACCAAGCGCATCCCGCGCGCCCTCATCAAGCTTTTCGATGTCGGCGCGAAACGGTCCCATCTGCGGTGCCACAAGGCGCGCGTGGGCAAGGGCGATGAGCCGGTCTCGTTCTGCGGCATTGCGGGCAACCGGCAAAGCCTCCGTGAGCATGGCCCTGCAGTGGGTGCTCCAGGCGGCAACGCGCGCTGGGCCATCCTGCCGGAACCAGGCGGAGTGCGTGTTGTTGCCGTGCACCCGCTTTTCGTAGCCTGCTCCGGGAACGCGCACCAGCTCGCCCTCCCGTGCCAAGCGCGCCATCCACACCGTGTCGGCTGCAAAGTCGTCCGGCGGCACTTGCGGGATCCTCGGCACCCTGCCCATCGCCGAAACCCTGATGAGCCCGCGGTAGGGCAAGGCCGCATGGCAGCGCGACAGGATCGCCTCCTGCCGCTCCATGGCGCTCCCCAGCACACTCCTCATGCGCACCACCACCTCCGGCCCGCCGAAGGTCACCACATCAGGGTAGGCAACCGCTGCATCACCAATTTCAGCAACCAGCGCCGCCGCGTAGTCCGGTGCGATGAGGTCGTCATGGGGCAAGACCGCCACGTAAGGCGCATGCGTTGCGAGGGCCAAGTCGAGCGCTGCGCCGGAGTTGCGCACCCATCCAAGCCGCTCCTGCTGGACCACAATGGACAGGCGCCGGTCAGGAAGGAGCGTTTCGCATGCCCTTGCTGAAACGGCATCACCGCCATCCACCGAAACGCATACGGCAATCCGCACACCCTCCTGGGCAAGGGCCCGCTCCAGGGTCTCGGCCACAAAATCGGCACCGTTCCAGACCGGAACGGCAAACGCCACGGTGGGTCTCATGCCATGGCAAGCCTTGCGGCCTCGAGCGCAAACATGGGCGAGGTGGTGTACTTGCCCGGCTCCAGGCTCACGATCCCGCCCTGCCGGCTCGCCCCGATGTCGCAGCGCGCGTGAAGGCCGCTCCCCGGATCATCAATGTCCGTCTTCGCATAGGCGACGATCACGCCGCCGCGCACGGTGGACGGCCCGCTCAGATGGGCGACGCCGGGGACAATACCCGCCAGACCTTCAAGGCTTTCGGCGGAAATCTGCGCAGCTTCGGCCTCCGGCGGGCTGGTGGCGCGGTAGGCGGGCATAAGGTCGAGCGAGGTCTCCACCATGCCCGCCGGATACCAGGAGGCGTAAAGCGAGCCGTCGCTGTAGCGCACAGTATCGCCGAACGGCCCCAATACGATCGTGGTCGAGGGCACCGATCGGGCGGACGGCATGCGAAGACCATACTTAAAGCGGTGAAACCACTGTCGCGGCGGAACCTGACCCGCGGTTGCGTCCAGCGCGATCCTGCTCTCCCACGAGCCGTTCACGACAGCATCGTAGGTGGCGGCGCTGTCCGCGCTCACCACGCAGGGAGGATTGTCGCCGATGCCGGTGACCGATGTGTTGAGGCGCACGGTAATCCGCGGCTCGTCTGCCACGCGCTCCGCCAATGCGGACGCGATGGTCAGGGGATCGACCGCCACTTCCGGCGTTCGAAACTGGCCGATCACCTCGGCAGGATCCACATTCGCGCAGCGCACGGGCTCAGGCGCGAAAAGCTCCGCCGGATAGCCCTGTTGGCTCTCCATCAGGCTCATCACGGTGGCCAGGTGGCGGGCGAACTCATCAACCCGCACCTGGCTGTCGCGATGCACCAGGTAGAAGAAAGGGTCGGACACATTGAGCGGGGGCGCACAGCCCAGAAGCCGCGTCAGGATGGGGACGAACGAGAACGCGCCCGACAGCATCGTGCGCGCCGTGGCAAGGCTGCGGTCGCCCGCGTACACGAACCCCAGATGCAGCTTGCCCTCATTGGCAATGGCTGCGCGGGACAAAAGCTGGCTCTCCCGCTCATAAATGACGACATCGGCCCCCTGCTCGGCAAGGGCAAGCGCACAGCAGCATCCGGCAAAACCGCCGCCCACAACCGCAACTCGCCTTGTCACGGAAGACGCGCCCCAAAGCGCTCAAAGGGGCGACAGCCGAGCTGCCGGCCCACAGCGGACCTGCGGCGTCCGCAGGTCTTCACAACAACACGCATCACGACTGACCAACTACAAAGACGCGAACACCCGCACCCACGAGCGAATGCCTTTGTGGAAGCTTGTCAGGTCGTATTTTTCGTTCGGCGAATGGACATTGTCGTCATCGAGAGCGAAGCCGATCATCAACGTGTCCATGCCGAGATCGTGCTTGAAGGTGTGCACGATGGGAATGGAGCCCCCCATGCCCACCATGGCTGGCGCTTTGCCCCACTCCGCTTCCAGCGCCGCCGCGCCTTTCTTGAGCATGTCCCAGTCCTCCGCCACGCGGAATGCCGGGCCTGCCCCGTGGTCGATAAACTCAACCGTGCAGTCGTCCGGCACCCGTTCGCGCACGAATGCCTTGAACGCCTGTCGCAGCGCTTGCGGGTCCTGGTCGCCCACCAGGCGGAACGACACCTTGGCGGACGCTTCCGCGGGAATGACGGTTTTGAACCCGGCGCCGGTGTAGCCGCCGCCCATGCCATTCACCTCGCAGGTGGGGCGCGCCCACACCTGCTCCAGAATGGTCCGCCCGTCTTCCCCGGCAGGGTTTTCCAGTCCGATTGGACCCAAAAACTGCTCTGCCGTCAGCCCCAGGCCCGCCCAGTTCTCCTTCTGCGCCTGGCTCGGCTCAACCACCCCA
>JBCDFB010000050.1:0-11629 GCA_039178655.1 Pseudomonadota bacterium
AGGCGCTCGATGAGATCGGCGGCTTTGCCGGTCTGTCGGTGACGGAAGACTGCGAGTCCGCGTTGGAACTCCACGCCCGCGGCTGGACCAGCCGGTTCGTCGACACGCCGCTGATCTGGGGCCTGCAGCCGGAAACGTTCACCTCGCTCATCAAGCAACGTTCGCGCTGGTGCAGCGGAATGATCCAGATTTTCATGCTGAAAAACCCGATCTTCAAGCCGGGCCTCACGGCAGCGCAGCGCCTGTCCTATGCGACGAGCTGCCTCTACTGGTTCTTCCCGCTGATGCGGCTCACCTTCGTGTTCGCGCCGCTTCTTTACATTTTCTTCGACATGGAAATCTTCATGTCGTCTGTCGCCGAGTTCTTCGCGTTCACTGTGCCCTACATCCTCGCGGCCGTTCTGCTGCAGTCCTTCATGTATGGCCGCTTCCGCTGGCCGTGGATGTCGGAAGTGTACGAGTATGTGCAGTCCGTTCACTTGTGGAAGGCAGTCGTGCGCACCGTCTTTGCGCCCAAAGCGCCGCGCTTCAACGTCACGCCAAAAGGCTTTGTGCTTGACGAAGAGAAACTCTCCTCCCTTGCACCGCCGTACTTCCTAATCTTCGGCGTCTTGGCGCTGGGGCTGCTGGTTGCGCTGTGGCGGATCGGCTCGGGCGAAGGCGAGGTGCTGCTTTACATCGTCACCGGCTGGACTGTGTTTAACCTCATCATCGCCGGCATGGCGCTGGGTGCGGTGTGCGACCAGCGCGAGCTGCGCTTTGCCCCGCGCCTTCCGATCCGCCGCAAGGCCACCGTCGCGGCTGGCGGGCAGACGTCCCCGGCCATCGTGGAGAACGTGTCCCATCGCGGGCTGCTTTGCCTGGTTGAAGACAAGGACATGCCCCTTGCCCCGGGCGACCGGCTGACGCTCCGCGTCGACGCCACCGGCCGGGAGGCGACGCACGAGACAACGGTCATCGTACGCCGCCGGGCCGGCACCAGCGGCGACAAGCGCATTGGCGCCAGTTTCGAGATTCTGGATGAGCACCGCTTTGCGGCCGTCGCAGAACTGATGTGCGGAGCGCAAAGCCGCATGCGCGACCGCATGGCCGAGCGCAAAGGCCTCAAAGTGCGTGTGTTGCCGGTCTGGACGGTTGAGTTCATCGGTTGCGCGCTGCGCGAGACCGTGCGCGGGCTGAAGTTTGCCTTCGGCGGCAAGCGCGAGAAGGCCTTCCCGCCCCAACGCTCCGCGCCGGAGGTGGCGCTGCGCCGCAGTGGCTTCGCGGCTGCCGCGCGCATCAGCGTGGCGGCCTTTGTGGGGGTCGCAACGCTCTTCGCCGCTGACCCTGCAGGCGCGATGGGCCTTGCCGAACCCTCAACATCCGAGCCGCAGCAGACCCAGGCTAGCCTTCGCCGTCTTGCCATGCCCGAGGCCGGCTTCACGCTCCAGGGCGAATGGGTGCGCCGGACCGTGCCCGTCCACTTCGACGAAAACGACCTGATGCGTGTGGATGTGCTGACGGTGACAGCAACCTCCAGCGCCCCAACACTGCCCCAGGCCACATCAGTCGATGCGTACCTGAATGGGACGCTGCTTGGCCGGGTCCGCACAGCGACCAACAAGTCAGAGACGACGCGCCTTACCGTTCCCCAGGGGCTCCTTCAAGCGGGCTGGAACGCACTCACCTTCACCGCGCGCCATCAGCACCGCGTCTCTTGCTCGCTGGATGCAGGGTACGATCTGTGGACCCGGATCGACGCAGCGTCGAGCGGCTTTGAGATGCTGCCCAGCGCTGTCCCGGCCCCCCTCTCCAGCCTTCCCGGTCTGTTGGCGAGCGCGCAAACGCCCCGTGCGCTCGTGCTGCGTCTTTGGGGAAGCGAGAGCCACGATTCCCGTGTCCTTCGCTTCGCCGCGCAGGTCTCCCGCATGGCGCGGCTCGGTCCGCCAGCCGTGACGGCCGCCTTTGATGACGCTGTGCTGCCAGGAGTATCGCTGAGTGTCGGACCCGATGACGGGCGCGGCTGGCGCTCCGTCCCCGGGCTCCCAGGCGTTCTGGCCCACATGGTTGAGGGCGAGCTTAAAGCGCTGCGGCTTCATGCCGGCGACGGTGCGGCGGCGGACAGGGCGCTCGCAAAGCTTGATCTCATGGCAAGCGCGCAAGCGCCGAAGGGGACGCCCGAGGGGCTTGCAGCGCTCAAACTGCGCACCGTGTCTCCGCTGAAGCTCGGCGAGACGTACACCTTGGCCGCCCTTGGCACACATGAGCACGTTTTTGCCGGACGGCGGTTTGAAGAAACTGTGTTCGTAGACCTGCCCGCCGACATTTTGCGCACCGGCAGCGAAAGCGTGCGCCTCACCCTCACCGGCGACTACGCCCGCAATCTCGCGCCCGGCGCAACGCTGCGCATCAAGGTCAATGGCGCCGAAGTGACCCAAATGCCGCTGACGGCAACGCCGGAGACGACGCTCAACGCCAAACCGTTCGCGCTGCCCCTTGCTCCTTTTGTTGCGGGGCGAAACCGGCTGACCATTGAGGCGGAGCTTCCCAGTTCGCTCGACGGTGATTGCCCTGTGAGGAGCGCCGCGGTCACCCACGGGCGTTTCCTCCTGTCTGGTGCATCAACGTTGACCCTGCCGCAGCTTGGCCGTGCCGGCGTGACCCCCAACATTGCCGGCTTTTTTTGGCACGGGGCGCCCTACACCGACGACCCCGGACCGACGGCGCTGTTCGTGGAGCCCCACACTGAGGACGTGGCGAGCGCCCTGCGCGTTGCCCTTGCCGTGGCGGTCAACGCGCCCCGCTCTGAGGCGTTTAGCCTGAACTACCGTATGCCGGAGCCGGGCGAGGCTGGTGTGCTGGTGAGCGCAAGGGGGGAAACGCTCGCCCCGGAGTTCACCACACTCCTTGGCGTGCCCAGCCCGAAAACCGCTTGGGAGCAGATTGCGGGCGCCTTCACCCCTGTGGCGAAAGCTGCTGTGCCGGCCGTCGACGCGCAATCCTTGGTGCGGATCGGCCAGCGGAGCTGGGCGGGCCCCGGCCGCAAACCCATCGTATCGGCCGTGTTTGACGAGCGGGTGCCGCCCACACTGACGGTGGTGGCCGCCAAACCTGCCGCGCTCTCCCGCGCCATCGACGGTGTTCAGGAGCTGATCCCGTTCGCCCCGCGGGGCAAGACCTACGCTTACGAAGGCGCTTCGGACAAAACGGTGAGCGCTTCAGGCTCTGAGCTCATTTTCCGCACTGAACCGCCGAAGCTCGGCAACGTCAGCCTCGTCATCGGCCAGTGGATGTCCAACCACACGTCCGCCTACGTGGCGATGATGCTTGTGCTTGCCACGATCCTCGGCGCGGTCATCGCCGTCTCTGCCCGCAGTCGCAAAATCAAGCGCCACGCGCGCTGACGCGCTGCCATTTGCCGGCGGCCGCACTGTTCGCCGGTATCCGTGAATTCGAGCCCACAAGGAAGTTTGTAAGATGCGTCTGCGCAGAATTTACATGAGCGGTGCTGCAGTGGCCGCGGCGTTGTTTGCCTACCAAACCATACAAGCGGTGGGCAGCCATGTGCCGGTGGAGGACCAGGAGTGGGTGCCGCCAACCGTTGCCGCCGGCATGGCCGAGCCCGCCATGCTCCTGGCCGCAAACAACCCCTCGCCTGCGCACTACGTGATGCCCGGCAGCAGCGGCGCGGACCCGCTTTCAAGCGGCCCGACGGCAGACATTTCCGCTCTCGCCTACTTCAAGGAGCGGGGTGATCAGGAAGCGATGGCGGCGGAGCTTGCCCGCCTCACCGATGAAAATCCGGCATTTCGCCTCGATCCTGAGGAGATTGCCGGTGCCTTCGATGAAGGCGCGCTTTGGGAGCAACTCGCCGCGGGGGATGTGGAGGGTGTTGCCCATAAGATTGAGGCGATCGAGCAACAACAGTCACAAGCAAGGCCAAGCCGCGAGCTGAAGGCCGCGGTGGCTGATGCGAAGGCGCGCAAGCGCATCGAGACTGCCGTGGAAGAGGCACGGTGGGCCGATGTGCTGGCGGCTGCCCGCGAACGCACGAACATTCTGGCGTGCGCTGATCCACAAGTCCTGTGGTGGGTCGGCGAAGCGTTTGCCCGAAACGGTGAACCGGAGGAAGCGGAAGCGCTCTACGCGTTCATGCTCGATCATTGTGACGGCGAGAACGTGAAGGTTGCCACGGTCGGCAAAGCTTCATCCCATCTCGATCAGGCCAAGGCGCTCACCCTTACTGCGCGCATTGCCGGGGAAGCCGGTGAACGCGCGCAAAAGGCGGTGTTGCGTGCCATCTTGGGTGACTGGCTCGCCCTGCGCGAAGGTGATGGCGAGGGCGATGGGCGCAAGACCCTGGCGGCGGATGTCTGCCCGATCCGCCCTGGGCCGGACAGCATCGCTGGCTTCGCCGCGGAAAGGGGCGATCAGAGCCGGGCGCTGGTTCGGCCTAAAGCGGCGCAGGCAGCAAACGCCGCGCATTCATTGGGCGCGTTGGCGGACTCGGCGGAAGACCTGATGCTTCTGGGCTGGTACGCCGCAAGCGCGGAGCGATTTGCCGAGGCGGACGAATGGTTTGTGCGCGCACTTGCCAAAGATGCCGGCCACGACGCTACCGAGGGTCGTGTGGCCGCCCACGTGGGGATGGACAAGCGGTCAGAAGCCCTCGCCATCGCCCTTTCCGCAGAAGGTGACCGGCGGCTCGACTGCATTGCGCTCGGCCTGGCTCGGGCAGAACTTGCGGACGGAAACACGGCGGTGCTGCCGGTCGTTGAGCGCTTTGCCCGTGCTCTGCGCAGTGCACCGGCCGCCGCGCAGATCGGCTGGCGCCACATGGACGCCAACGCATACGCCGCCGCAAAACCGTGGTTCGCGGCGTCCATGGAGTATCGGGCGAACGATGATGCGGCGGTCGGCCTTGCCGTTGCTGCCGAGCGCCTTGGCGACAGGACGATGGCGCAAACCCTTGCCAAGCGACACAAGCGTGGGTTCCCGCGCCTTGCCGCACTCGCCAAGGACATGGCGCCTCGGGCCGTCCCGCGTCCTTCCCCCCAGCGGGCCGCCGCGTCGGTTGTGCCGGCTGAGATCACCCTCGCCGACCAGCTTCTGGAGAAGGCCGGCGCGGCCTATGCCCGGCGCAAGTACAAGGACGCTGCAGCCATCCTGACCTCGCGCAAAGATCTGGTTGGCGAGGCGCGGGATGTCGCCATGTGGCGCGCCTGGGCGCTGCACAACTCCGGCCAGCATTTCCATGCGGCAAAGCTCTTCGCCGCGCTGGACGGCGTGCAGTCCACCGAGGAAAGCCGCGAGGGGCTTTACCACTCCCGTAAGATGATGTTCGCCGTATTTGACTGACCGCCGACTTGGGCTTGGAACGATGTGATGCTGGAATTTGCAACGCCTGATGGGCCGGTGCGGGTCGCCGCCACAGCCCTCACAATCGCCGGGTGGACCGGCCGGGACGCGGCCGCGGTCCAGCATCATATTGACGAGCTTGCAGCCATCGGCGTTCCGGCACCGAGCACCGTTCCGCTTTTCTATCGCGCCGCCGTTCAGCAGCTCACGCAGGGATCTTGCATTGAGGTGATGGGATCTGAGACATCGGGCGAGGTGGAGCCGGTCCTCATCTGCGTCGGCGGGCGCCTCCTCCTCACCGTCGGGTCAGACCACACCGACAGGGCGCTTGAGGCCCATTCGGTCGCCCTGTCCAAGCAGATTGCGGCAAAGCCCATCGGCCGTTCAGCGGTATGGCTGGACACAATTGAGGATCCTGATGCGCTGCGGCTCTCCTCCTTTTCTGGTGAGGCGCCCGGCCAACTTGACGCCTATCAGGATGGATCGTTCGCGAAAACTCGGCCGCTGCGGGCGTTGGTGGAGGGGGCGATTGAGAGCGGTGCAGGGTTTGCCGACGGGGCAGTGATGTTCTGCGGCACCGTGCCCACCCTTTCAGGCGCTGTGAAGCCGGCACGCTACTTCAAGGGCATGGTGAGCGATGGCGACCGCTTATCGCTCAGCCTCAGCTACGAGACCGTGCCTCTGCCCATCATGAGCTGAGGCGCGGAACCGGGGTCACATGAGCCTTGCGCCGTCGGGCACCGCAAGGTCCGGCGTTGCAAGGACAATGGCCCCGCTGTCATCTTCAAATCCAAGTGTCAGAACTTCCGACATGAACGGCCCGATCTGTCGGGGCGGGAAGTTGACGACGCCCATCACCTTGCGGCCCACGAGTTCGGCGGGCGCATAGTGTACGGTGATTTGCGCAGAAGACTTTTTGATGCCGATCTCCGGGCCAAAGTCGATCTGCAGCTTGATGGCAGGCTTGCGTGCTTCGGGAAATGGCTGGGCATCGACCACCGTGCCGACGCGGATATCCACCGCCAGAAAGTCGTCAAAACTGATGGTGCTCAAGGCTTCGGCTCACCGCCTTGGCCGATGTCATTCGCCGGAGGCGGGACGTCGCTCTGCGCAGGGCTTTCACCCGGCGCCTCTGGCTCTGCCGGCGGCGTCGGCGCTTCGGCTTCCGGCTCGGGTTTCACCTCCGGCTCCGCGGCTGCGGGAGTTGCGTCAACAGGGTCGGGCTGATCGGGCCGCACCGCTTCGCCGAACATTCGCGCGAAGCGGTTATGCCGCGCTTCCAGCTCGCGCAGTTCCTTGTCGAGCCGCGCCATCGTGCGGGGGAGGCCCGCGTCATCCTCGTCGACAAAAACCCGCAGCACCCGCGCAAAGCTCAGCGTGAGACCTTGGATCGCCATGCGGCCGCGCCATCCGGTGGCCGAGAGGCCGGCGGCGGCAAGCATCCAGGCCATGGACCGTTGGGTGACGGCATTGAGCGTCATCCCCACAGCGGCATCGCGCCGGCCCGCGCGCAACAGGGTTTTAATGGCGCCGCGATACTCCTTGCAGGCCTCAAAGCGGGCCATCAGCACATCAAAGAGGCGCTCCCGGCCAGGCTCGTCGGCCATGTCGGAGAAATCGCCCTCCAGCACCGCAGTGTCGATGCGCTTGGCGAATGCGTCGATCAGGTGGCCCCGCGTGGCGTAGTGCACGTTCATCACCGCGAGCGATACGCCGGCACGGCGCGCGACGGTGCGCAGTGTCACCTCGTCGAAGCGCCGGTCGTTCAAAAGGTCAAGGAATGCGTCCAGTATCGTGTCGTGCGCTTCGCTCACGGTCAGCTCTCGTTGTTCATGCTCGCCCGCTGCATGGACGCGGACAGCGCCGTTGTCGCCGCCTAGCTGCCCAGCTCTTTGGAGCGCTTTGCGGCTGCCGAAACAGCTTCATTCATCAAGGACTGAAGGCTGCCACTGTCGCGCAGGACGCTGAGTGCGGCAGCCGTCGTCCCCCCCTTTGAGGTCACATTGCTGCGCAGCGTCCCTGGATCAAGCGAACTGCGCCCAAGCAGCGCACCGGCGCCCACGACGGTTTGCCGTGCGATCCCTCCCGCAAGTTCAACGGGGAGACCGGCTGCAACGCCTGCTTCGGTCATGCACTCCACAAGGTGGAAGACATAGGCGGGCCCTGAGCCCGATACTGCAGTCACCGCGTCCATGAGCGCCTCGTCCTCCAGCCACCAGACTTTGCCGACGGCGCTGAGGAGTTCGCCCGCCAGCGCTTTGTCTGGCTCGCCCGCCGATGCGGCAAGTGCAACCGTTGCCCCTTCCCCGATGCTTGCCGGGGTGTTTGGCATGGCGCGGACGATGGGTCCCGGCCCGATTTCAGAAAGGGCGGCGACCGAGATCCCAGCCGCCACCGACACGGTCAGCGTATCGTTGCGGTGACAGATCCTTGCGCTCTCAACCGCCGCGGCGACCAGGTGCGGCTTGACAGCGATGACGATGACCGACGCTGGAACGTCTTCCGGCGCCGGAACAATGGTAAGGCCCGGCGTCTTGAGGGCGTCGATGGCCGGATTGGGCGCAGGGTCGACGACGGTGACCGCCGCGGGCGGGGTGCCGGCCGCAAGCCACCCGGCAAGCATTGCGCCCCCCATGTTGCCCGCCCCGATGAGGACGAGCGGCCGATCCGCCGAGACTTGCGCCACGGCTCCGTGTCAGGCCTCGCCCAGCGTTTCAAACAGGGCGCCGTCCAAAGCCTCTTGCGCGGATTTCCCGGCCCATACGACGAATTGGAACGCCTGATAATGGGAATCGCAGGTTTCCACAGCGTGGCTGAGCAGAGCCTGGACATGATCCTGCGCAGGGATTTCAACCCCACCCAGAAGCTGTGTGTGGCGGAAGATGACGACACCTTCTTTCGACCACAGGTCGAAATGGCCCATCCACATGCGCTCGTTCACCAGCGCGAGCAGCCTGACCACCTCGGTTTGGCGCGGCTCGGTTACCTTCAGGTCGAAGGCGACGGCAATGTGCAGGCTGTCGAACTCATCCATGTGGGTGAATGCCACGTGGTAAGCGCTCCAGCGGCCGGCGATGGAGATGGTGATCTCGTCGTCGCCTGCGCGCTCGTAGGTCCAGTCGTTGCCGTTGGCGACCTCCTCAATGCGGTCGATGGGGTTGGCGGTGATGGTGAAATCGTCGTGGTCGATCAAGCTCATCGCTGATCCTTTCCAAGGCCCGCGCGGACCCGGCGGGAGCCGGACGCGCCAAGGAGGCGACGGGCACGATGCGAGCGAACCTCGAATCTGCTGCCGCGCCTCTGAAGCAGATCAGATAAGACCTGCAGGGAAAAGGTGGAGTGGAGGAAGGTCCACGGTCGACTGCATGGCAGATCAATGGGCCGTGGAATTCGCCCGGGACCCATCGCCTTCCGACGGTGTGCCGCTATGCTTCGCCTCCAGCGCGTCGAGGCGTTTGCGCAGTGCTTCCGTCTCGTCGGCGGCGCGGGCGGCAATGGCCTTGACCGCGTCGAACTCGTCCCGCGATACCACGTTGGCCTCGCTGATGAGGCGTTCCACTTGCCCGCGCAAGGCAGTTTCCACCTCGCGGCGGGCGCCCTGGGCGACGGCGGCCGCATCAGTGGCGAGGCGGGCGATCTCGTCGATCAAGCGATTGTTGGTCTGGGTCATGGCCCTTCTCCGTGATGCCGGGTGTGATACGCGCCCCGGCTCATCAACTATGGGTCGACAAAGGCTGGCGCACAAGTTGTGGGGAGCCTCACTGTGCGGCCCGATAAGAGCACTATAGGAGAAGGCGTGCGATGCGAAGGGCATTGATGCGTTCCGCGCGCCGCCGGTGCGGGTCACTTTGGGTGAAATACGCGCTAGGAGGCTCTGCATGAGCCTGGTCATCCCCTTTCCAACGTTCGACCCGGTTGCCGTGTCCATCGGTCCGCTCGATGTGCGCTGGTACGCGCTCGCCTACATTTGCGCGATCCTGCTGGGCTGGTTCTTGGCGCGGCGGGTGGCGCGGTCCGATGGTCTGTGGGGGACACGCCCTCATCCCTCCGTGCGTGAGGTGGACGACCTCGTCACCTGGGTGACGGTGGGCGTGGTGCTGGGTGGGCGGCTCGGCTTCGTGCTCTTTTATAATCCCGGCTACTACCTCAATAACCCTTTGGAAGCGTTGATGTTGTGGCGCGGCGGGATGGCGTTTCACGGCGGGCTATTGGGTGTGATCGTTGCGGTGTTGATCTATTGCCGTGTGCGCCGCGTCCCTCCGCTCGCCGTGTTCGACATCCTGGCGCTGATCGTCCCGTTGGGGCTGTTTTTTGGGCGGATCGCCAACTTCATCAACGGCGAGCTCTGGGGCCGTCCGTCTGACGCGCCCTGGGCCATGGTCTTTCCCGGCGCGGGGCCAGAGCCGCGCCATCCGAGCCAGCTTTATCAGGCGGCTCTGGAAGGCTTCGTGCTATTTGCCGTTGTGGCCGTTGCTGTGCGGCTCGGCGCGCTGAAGCGGCCAGGTCTCGCGCTCGGTCTTTTCGGCGCCGGGTACGGATTTGCGCGCATTGTGGGCGAGCTGTTTCGCCAGCCTGACCCACAGCTGGGGTTTTTGCTCGGGCCGGTGACCATGGGGATGGTCCTGTCGGCGCCGATGGTGTTGATCGGCGGGGCATTCATCGCCCATGCGCTGCGGCGTGCGCCTGCGCCATGACGCCGGTGGAGGAGCGCCTAAAGCGTCGCATCGCGCTGACAGGGCCCATCTCCATCGCCGAGTTCATGGCAGCGTGCGTTTCCGACCCCGACGGCTACTACGCGCGGCAGGACCCC
Organism: Pseudomonadota bacterium; assembly: GCA_039178655.1. GTDB lineage: Bacteria > Pseudomonadota > Alphaproteobacteria > Rhizobiales > Amorphaceae > Acuticoccus. Next base: position 10,148 of record JBCDFB010000050.1, read on the forward strand.
TTTGGCACGGGGGGCGATTTCGTGACCGCGCCTGAAATCAGCCAGATGTTCGGCGAACTTGTCGGGGCGTGGCTGCTGGACCGCTGGCATCAGGACGGCGCGCCGCACCCCGTCGACCTGGTGGAACTCGGCCCGGGGCGCGGCACGCTGATGGCGGATGTGCTGAGAGTTTTGCAGCGCGATGCACGCTTCTTGGGGGCAAGCCGCGTTGTGCTCGTGGAGGCGTCGGACCGGTTGAAGCAACGCCAGCGCACCCTGCTTGCGCCGCTTCACCCGCGGGTCACCTTTGCCGACGCGCTGCCGGAAGAGCGCACCATTTATTTGATTGCCAATGAGTTTTTCGATGCGCTGCCGATCCGCCAGTTTGTGAGACAGGACCATCGCTGGTTCGAGCGCACTGTGGGGCTTAAGGATGGTGAACTGACATTCGGGCTGAGCCCGTTTCCGGCTCCCGTCGCCGGCGAGGCGCCCGAAGGGACGGTCAAAGAAATCTGCGCGGCAGGGGAAGGCTTTGCGCAAGCCATCGGCGCGCGGATTGCCGGGGAGCGCCGAGGTGCAGCGCTCATCATCGACTATGGATACGCCGATGCGGCTGGAGCCGACACGCTGCAGGCGGTCCGCGCCCATCGGCACGCCGACGTCCTGAGCGCTCCTGGCCAAACCGACCTATCAGCTCACGTAAATTTCTCCGCGCTTGCTGAGCGCGCCTCGCGGGCAGGCGCCTTCGTCCACGGACCGGTCGGGCAGGGGGCGTTTCTTGTTGCCCTGGGGCTGTTGGAGCGGGCAGGGCAACTGGGAAGGGATGCTGATGAGATCTCGCGCGGGGCGATCAGCGATGCCGTCAATCGCCTCGCCGGCAGCGGCGAGGGGGAAATGGGTGTGCTCTTCAAAGCAATGGCGGTGACGGCGCAGGAGGCGCCGCCGACGGGGTTTGCGCCGCGCGGATAACCGGTTCCAGGGCGATCTGCGCATCCACCTCCATGACGGTACCGTCCGGAAAAGCGGGCAGTTGCGCCATCTGAACGACCGGCGGTGCCGGGTCGCCGAGCGTTTGGGCCGCAAGGCATCCCATGACAAGTATGGCATCCACTTCGCGCAGGAGGATCGCGGCCGGCGCAGCCCCGGCGCAGATGAGTTCCAGAAGCACCGCGGCCGAGGACGAGGACCCCACAAGCTGGGGAATGGCAACCACCCTGCCCCGGAGCAATTCCCCTTTTTGGGGGTGTCGCGCGTTCACGATGGCGCTGGTGCGCGGGTCAACGCCGCCCCAGAAGCTCACCGGTGCGGCGAGCGTCATAAGTTCGCCGCGGGCGGACCCGGCGAACAGCGTTCGTGCCGTCACCAGCCCTTCACTGCGCCGTTACGCCGGCGAAGCGGTGCGCCGGCCGGACACGGCAGTCTCCACGCATTCGCTCAGCGGAGCAAATACGACGGCGTGACCGATGTTGCCCGGCGCGTAGTTTGCAAACTTGCCCGAATTCG
>JBCDFB010000051.1:0-11465 GCA_039178655.1 Pseudomonadota bacterium
CCAACGGGACCGCGATGGCCGACCTTGCGGAGGCTCAGGCCTGGACGTCTCCCGCCGGCACCGAACTGACCGCCCGCTTCCTGAAGCCGGTGCCGGTCACGGCTGACAACCTCAGCACCGTCGTAGATGCCAATTGGATCACCCAAGAAGCGCTCTGCCAGGGCGTCTCCGGCGGTCCCGCCCCCTGCAACTAATCCGGTGAAGGGGCTTCGGCCCCTTTTCCATTGGCGGCCAGGAGGCGACCGATGAGTGACATTGCCGGGAAAGATGCGCCCGCGGAAAAGCGCTCTCTCTTCAAACAACTCGACATTGATACGCGACTCTTGGGCATGATTGGCGCCTTCGCGGTCCTGTGCCTGGTATTTGATGTCATCACCGACGGCCGCTTCCTGACGCCGCGCAACATTTTCAATCTTTCGGTCCAGACCGTTTCCGTGGCGATCATGGCCACCGGGATGGTGTTCGTCATCGTGACCCGCAACATCGACCTGTCGGTGGGTTCACTGCTCGCGGTGTGTTCAGCGGCAATGGCGATGGTGCAAACGCTGATCCTGCCGCAATGGCTCGGGCTCGGCCTCAATCACCCGGCGACATGGCTGATCGCCATCACGGCCGGCCTCACGGTGGGGATAGCTATTGGTGCCTTTCAGGGCTGGCTGATCGGTTATCTTGCCATCCCGTCGTTTATCGTCACGCTGGGCGGGCTTCTCGTTTGGCGAAACGTTGCCTGGTACATGACCGGCGGACAGACCATCGGCCCTCTGGACGGCAACTTTCTGCTCCTGGGCGGGGTGCGCGGCACCTTGTGGGAGGAGGCGTCCTGGGTGTTTGCCGCGGTGATGTCGCTGGCGGCCATAATTTTGCTGTTCCGCTCCCGCAGCAACAAGGCGAACCACGGCTTCACAGTAAAACCGCTGTGGGCCGAGGGGGTCACCGCATTCGCGGCGGCCGGGGCCATCATGGGCTTCATCTGGATTCTCAACTCCTACAACGTTCCGCGCGGCGCTTTGCGGCGCATGTTTCCGGGCGGCGAGGTGCCCGAAAGCGCCATCGGCCTTGACTATGGGCTTCCCATTTCGGTGCTCGTTCTCATCGTCATTGCCATTGTGATGACTGTGGTTGCCCGCCGGACCCGCTTCGGCCGGTACATCTTCGCCACCGGCGGCAACCCAGACGCCGCAGAGCTTTCCGGCATCAATACGCGTATGCTCACCGTCAAAGTCTTCGCGCTGATGGGGGCGCTCTGCGCGGTCTCTGCGGTGGTGGCATCTGCCCGATTGGCAAACCACACCAACGACATCGGCACCCTTGACGAGCTCAGGGTGATCGCCGCGGCCGTGATTGGCGGGACCGCGCTTTCGGGCGGCATCGGCACCATCTATGGGGCGATCCTGGGTGCGCTCATCATGCAATCGCTCCAGTCGGGAATGGCGATGGTGGGTGTGGATGCACCGTTCCAGAACATTGTGGTGGGGACGGTGCTCGTGGCGGCAGTTCTCATCGACATTGAGTATCGCAAACGCACCGGAGCCAAATGATGTCCGTTGCAGAACCGGCAGCAAGCGCCGCCCCGTCCCGCGCTGGGGAAACGCCGCTCGTGGAAATGCGCAATATCCGCATCTCCTTTGGCGGCATCCACGCCGTCGACAACGTGTCGGTGGACCTTTACCCGGGCGAGGTGGTGGGTCTGCTTGGCCATAACGGCGCCGGCAAATCGACGCTGATCAAGATCTTGTCGGGCGCTTACCGGATGGACTCGGGCGAAATCCTCGTCAACGGCGAACCGGTCAAGATCGAAAGTCCCCGCGACGCGCGCCAATACAACATTGAGACAATCTATCAGACCCTGGCGCTGGCCGATAATCTTGATGCATCGTCGAACCTGTTCCTGGGCCGGGAGTTGGTCACATCGCTGGGCTTCATGGACGATGCGAAGATGGAGGCAGAGACGGCCAAGATCATGGCCCGCCTCAACCCCAACTTTAAGCGTCTGTCGGAGCCTGTGAGGGCGCTGTCTGGTGGGCAGCGACAGTCCGTCGCCATCGCGCGGGCGGTCTACTTCAACGCGAAAATCCTGATCATGGACGAACCTACGGCGGCTCTCGGCGTCCACGAGACGAAGATGGTTGCCGAGCTTATCGAGGAGCTGAAGCGTCAGGGCCTCGGCATCTTCCTCATTAGCCACGACACGCGCGAAATGATGGAGCTTTGCGACCGCGTGGCGGTGATGAAGAACGGCAAGCTGGTGGGCATGGAAAAGGTCGGCGATGTGACCGAGGACGACATCTTGTCCATGATCATTTTGGGCAAGAACCCTCTGCGCGAGAGCTGAGGCGGCCCATGTTTCTTGGCCTCGACCTTGGAACGTCCGGTCTGAAGGCGCTGCTGATCGACGAGGAGCAGAACGCCGTTGCCGAAGCGACCGCACCGCTCAGCGTTTCGCGCCCCCACCCCGGCTGGTCAGAGCAGGACCCGCAGGACTGGATCGATGCGGCCGAGGGTGCGCTGCGTGCGCTGTCCGGCAAGGCGAATCTTTCAGCCGTCAGAGGCATCGGCCTTTCCGGGCAAATGCACGGCGCGACGCTGTACGACGACGCGCACCGCCCGCTGCGGCCGTCCATCTTGTGGAACGACACCCGCGCCGGCGCGGAGGCGGCCAACCTCGACGGGATGCCTCTCTTCCGCCAGACCACCGGCAACATCGTCTTCCCTGGCTTCACGGCCCCAAAACTCCTCTGGGTCCGTGCCCACGAACGCAGCGTGTTTGACAAAACCAAACTTGTGCTCCTCCCGAAGGATGCCCTGCGCCTCTGGCTGACGGGAGATGCCATCACCGAGCCGTCTGACGCGTCGGGTACGGCGTGGCTTGATGTGGGCGCACGGGAGTTTTCCGAACCGCTCCTTGATGCGTGCCACCTAACCATCAGCCACATGCCGCGGATCGTTGAGAGCGATGAGGCTTCCGGCGGATTGCGCGCTGACGTGGCAGGACGCTTTGGCTTGCCGGCCGGCGTGCCCGTTGCCGGCGGGGCCGGCGACAACGCGGCCGCCGCCATCGGCATGGGCATCGTGAAGCCCGGCGCAGCGTTCGTCTCTCTCGGCACTTCCGGGGTCCTCTTTGCCGCCGCACCCCAATATGCGCCGATGCCTGACACAGCCGTCCACACCTTCTGCCACGCCATGCCCGGTGCATGGCACCAGATGGGCGTCATCCTCGCCGCGACGGATGCCCTCAACTGGCTTGCCGGTCTCACAGGGACCAGCGCGGAGGACCTCACCGGCGGTCTTGGCGATCTTCAGGCCCCCGGCCGCCCAATCTTCCTGCCGTATCTTGGTGGCGAGCGGACCCCTCACAACGATGCCCATGTGCGCGGCGCCTTCCTGGGCCTCAGCCACGATACGGACGCTGCGGCAGCCACGCGGGCGGTGCTTGAAGGTGTGACCTTTGCCCTGCGGGACTGCCGCGACGCGCTGAGCGCGACCGGCACTGGGCTCGACAGCCTCATTGCCGTTGGTGGCGGCGCACGGTCGCAGTACTGGCTGAAGGCCATCGCCACCGCCCTCGGCATCCCTGTCAAGGTGCCCGCGTCGGGGGACTACGGCGCAGCGTTCGGGGCCGCGCGGCTTGGGATGATGGCGGCGGGGGCTGACGTCTCCGTCCTCAGCGCGCCGCAGATCGCGCATACCATCCAGCCGGACAACACACTCACCACGTCGTTTGCCGAAGGCCACGCCCGCTACAAGGCCGCCTACACCGCCACGAAGGAGTTTTGATGAGCGGCTACTTTGAAGGGATCGCACCGGTCACGTTCCAGGGCGGAGGTGACATCGCCTTCAGCCACTACGATCCGAACGAAACGGTGGGCGGAAAGCGGATGGAGGATCAGCTGCGCTTCGCCGTTGCGTACTGGCACTCGTTCGCCTGGCCGGGGACCGACCCCTTTGGCGGGCAGACCTTCGAGCGGCCCTGGTTCGGCGACACCATGGAGGCTGCGCGGCGGAAGGCCGATGCTGCCTTCGACATGTTCGACATTTTGGGGGTGCCGTACTTCTGCTTCCACGATGCAGATGCGCGGCCAGAGGGCGCGAGCTTTGCCGAGAGCCACAAGAACCTTGAAGAGATCGTCGACTACTTTACCCATAAGATGGAAAGCCGGAAGGTGCGCCTTCTGTGGGGCACAGCCAACCTTTTCTCCCACCGCCGCTTCATGGCCGGCGCCGCCACGAACCCAGACCCTGAAGTGTTTGCCTACGCCGCTGCAACGGTGAAGTCCTGCATGGATGCAACCCACAGGCTGGGCGGCGAGAACTACGTCCTCTGGGGTGGACGGGAGGGCTACGAGACCCTTCTCAATACCGACCTTTCCCAGGAACTGGATCATATGGCCCGGTTCCTTTCTATGGTGGTCGACTACAAGCACAAGATCGGCTTCAAGGGCACGATCCTGGTGGAGCCGAAGCCACAGGAGCCCACCAAGCATCAGTACGATTTCGATGTGGCGAACGTTTACGCGTTCCTGCTGCGCAACGGGCTGGAAAACGAAGTCAAGCTCAACATCGAGCAGGGTCACGCCATCCTTGCCGGCCATTCCTTCGAGCATGAAATTGCATTGGCCCAAGCACTCGGTGTGTTCGGGTCCATCGACATGAACCGGAACGACTATCAGTCCGGCTGGGATACCGATCAGTTTCCCAACAACGTGGTCGAAGTGGCGCTCGCCTACTACGAAATCTTAAAGGGTGGCGGCTTCACGACCGGCGGCACGAACTTCGATGCCAAATTGCGCCGCCAGTCCCTCGACCCCGCGGATCTCATCGCAGCGCATGCCGGCGCCATGGATGTTTGCGCCAGGGGCCTGAAGGCTGCGGCGGCCATGCTGGAGGACGGTGCGCTCGAAGCGCCGCGGCGCGCACGCTACGCGGGGTGGGACGAGGCCTGGGCCAAGACCATGCTGGACAGCGATCTGGAGACCATCGAATCCCACGTCATCGAAAACCGCATCGAGCCAACGCCCCGTTCGGGCCGGCAAGAGATCCTTGAGAACATCGTCAACCGTTACGTTTGAACGTCGCACCCGCGGCATTCAAAGCACAGCGCGCACCGCCTTGATCCTGACAAACCACACGGGGAACTGATGCTTTCCGATGACACGCGCTCGGCACTCAAGGGCGTCTCCACAGCGACCTTGACCACCGCACTCTTCAAGCGCGGGCTGCGAAACCAGTTCATTCAAGGGGTTCTCCCCCTCGACCCGGGTAAGCCCAACATGGTGGGTGAGGCATTCACCCTGCGATATATTCCGGCGCGGGAAGACCTGAACCCCCTCAGCGTATTCGAAGACCGGGAGCACCCCCAGCGCAAAGCCGTGGAAGTCTGCCCCCCAGGCGCGGTGATGGTGATCGATTCGCGCAAGGATGCGAGCGCTGCCTCCGCCGGCTCCATCTTGGTGGCGCGGCTCATGAAGCGTGGCGTGGCGGGGATCGTCACCGACGGCGGCTTCCGCGACAGCCCTGAGATCTCAAAGCTTGCGATCCCCGCCTATCACCACCGCCCCTCCGCCCCCACAAATCTCACGCGCCATCAGGCCATCGACATAAACGTCCCCATCGGCTGCGGCGATGTGGCGGTGTTTCCCGGTGATGTGGCAGTGGGCGACGGTGAGGGTGTCGTCGTCATCCCCGCCCACCTTGCAGATGACATCGCGGCAGAGGCCGTGGACATGACCGCGTTCGAGGACTTTGTTGCCGAACAGGTCATGGAGGGCCGCTCGATCTTGGGCCTATACCCCGCAACCGATCCACAGACACGTCCTCAGTTCGAAGAGTGGCGCCGCGCTAAGGGACGTTGAAGCATCCGGCCTCACGCCCGGCTCACTGGAGCCAGAGTTGAGACCGGCAACGCTGCGCCGCAAGAAATGATGCGCCAAGCCAGCCCCCTTGTTGGGTGTACGCTTGGCTCTGCGCGGGCGCGTGACCTCGCCTTGCCCCTCTGGGCGCGTCCTCAGTCTTCGGGGATGATAAAGTCGATGAGAGCTGCAGCGTCAAAGCGACCGTCCAGCGCGCCGTGGAGGGCTGTGTAGCCTCCCCTGAGGCGTGCTGAGATGAACGCGTCACTCACCATGCGCGGCAAGCTTTGGCGCATGGCCGACGCTGCGCCCACCATAGCAAGCTGATCAGCAAAGGCTCTGGCAAGACCTGGGTCGGCGACCGCTTCACGGCCAAGCGCGGCGGTCCTGTCGATAAGGTCGCTGTTCTGGTTGCCAAGGTCGGCCCCCAACTCGTCCAGCGCATCGTCGAGCACCCGTCCGTCCCGCGCCACAAGGGCGACCAGTTCGTGGGCTGCCTGGTTGGCGCTGCCGACCCACTGGCAAAACACGGTCATGTCTGCGCCGGCCCGCGCTGCAGGATTGTCGGCAGGCAAGGCGATCCCGCCGATGACCTCACGCATCTCAGCGGCGGCGGCAATCCCTGATTTTTCGCAGAAGACCCTTGCAGCGGGTGTCAGAACGCGGGCGACCGCATGATCGCCATCCCTTTCAAAAGCACGGTCGAAGGCGCCGGCGGCACGCAGGGCGAGGGCGGTTTGCGCGGCGCTGGTGAGCGCGACATCGGCAACCAGACGCATGGTGAGCGGGTCTTCCAAAAGCGGCCGCGCCCCTGTGCTCACGTGCGTGCGAAGCACATGGCCCGCCCGGCTGAGAACTGACCGCAAGCTGCCTGCACATACCACCGCGGCATCCAGCTGCAGCAGCGTTCCCACGTCACGCAGCACCTGCACGCCCCGTCCGGGCTCACCAAGCGTGCGGCCAATCGCGCCGAAAAAACGCACCGTTGCGATGGCTTGGGCCTCCATACCGCCAAAGGACACAATGCTTTCGACGGCAAAACTGTCGGCATTCTCCGGAGCATGGCGCGCAACCAGCGCAGCGGTAGGACCTTCGGGCGTGCGCACCAGCGTCAGCAGGTAGTCCGCATTCGGAGCGCACACGAAGGTCTTCTCGCCCTTGATTCGGATGCCGTCGCCGGTCAACAGCTCGCCGCGCGTGCCAAGGCCGCCGCGAACACCGTCGCGCTCACGCTCCGAGATGGCGAGGCTGATGAGAACGCCGTCTTTATCCTCCGCCGGCAAAGCCCGCCTGTCGTACCGGCGCGAGGCGACAAGGGGAAAGACTTCCGCTTCAATGTCAGGCGCGTACGCCAGCGCGGCCACGGCGGCGTGGGTTGCGCTCGCCGCAGTAAGGTGCGCGCGCTCCGTGCCCGCTGCGAGGAAAAGGGCGGCGGCGCGAAGCCTATGTTGATGGGCGGCTTCCCCCTCCTCCCACGCTGAGGACAAAAGCCCCGCCGCGACGCTGCGATTAAGGAGCGCATGGGCTGCCGGATGAAGTTCCACCTGGTCGATACGTCGACCGTCAAAATCGTCGCGCCGGATGGTCGGGCGGTTGCACCAGGCAATGCGCGCAACCTCGTGCGCCTCTGCCGAACCCCAATAGGCGCCGAGCGCGAGAAGGTCTTCTTCGCTCTCCTCGTCGAGCGCAGCGTCAACCAACGCGCCGAGGATGGGATCGGAGGAATATGAATTGGTCCCGGCAAACGCGCCTGCCCGGCGCGGCGAGGTCTCGGACGGCCCGTCGTCTATGCGGCGCACGGCGGCGCGACGACCCACCGTCTCATCCATCGTCTTGTGCACAACGACACTACCCTTGCGCAAAATGCCTGATCCGCCAAGCATTCGAAAAAGGTGTACCGCTCAGATGCTAGTTCGGCAACTGTTGCCTTGCACTGAGATGTGAGTTCAGCCACCAGTTGCGCCGGTTGTGCAACGATAATTGGAGAAGTCATGCCCGACCCGATCAGCTGGGAGGCGGTTTGGCCCTATTACGCGACCGCATTTGTCTTGGCTTATCTCATCGGATCGATCCCATTCGGCGTGATTCTCACCCGCTTCGCCGGGCTTGGTGACGTACGCAAGATTGGCTCGGGCAACATCGGTGCGACAAATGTCTTGCGCACCGGAAGAAAAGATCTCGCGGCGGCAACGCTTCTATTTGACGGCGGCAAGGGCGCGCTCGCGGTCATTCTCGCGCAACAGGCGGGCGGGCCGGATCTTGCGGTCACCGCCGCGGTCGGCGCATTTCTCGGTCACCTTTTCCCGGTTTGGCTGAAGTTCCGCGGCGGCAAGGGCGTTGCCACCTACATCGGCTGCCTCCTGGCGGCCTCGCCTGCGGCAGGCCTTGCCTTTGCCGTAGTGTGGCTTGGGACAGCATTTGCCTTTCGCTACTCGTCCGCCTCTGCACTCCTTGCCTCGCTGGTCACCCCGTTTGTCCTGTGGTGGCTTGCACAGCACCAGTTTGCCGAAGCGTTCGGCCTGCTGACGGCGCTCCTTTGGTACAAACACGGCGCCAACATCGGCCGCCTTATGCGCGGCGAAGAAAGCCGGATCGGTAAAAAGTGAGAATTGCGCCGCCACGATCCAGAGCCGAAGAGGCGGATTGGCTGCGGCTAATCCGATCGGAAAATGTCGGCCCGGCGACGTTTTTTTCTCTTCTGCAGCGGTTTGGCACCGCCGGCGCGGCACTGGACGCGCTGCCTGAGCTGGCTGCCAGGGGCGGGACACGCCGGCCGATCGTGATCGCGAAGCCGGCCGCTGTGAACAGCGAGCGCGAGAGTGCGCAAAAGGTTGGCGCGGCATTCGTATTCTTCGGCACGGAACGCTACCCGGCCCGACTTGCCGCAATTCATGCGCCGCCACCAGTCATTGCTGTGCGGGGTGACATTGCGCTGTTGGCGCGCAGTCCCCTCGCCATTGTGGGTGCGCGCAAAGCCTCGGCGGCCGGACGCACGCTCGCGGCAAACTTTGCAGAGGGGTTCGCCGAGGCAGGGCGCGCAGTGGTGTCGGGCCTCGCGCTCGGCATTGACGCTGCGGCACATCGCGCGGCGCTGAGCGGAGGCACAGTTGCAGTGGTTGCAGGCGGCGTGGACAGGCCAACGCCCGACGAACATAAAGCCCTCGCCGAAGAAATCCTTGCAGCAGGCGGTGCTGTCGTCTCCGAGATGCCCTTTGGCCTCGTGCCGCGGGCGAGGGATTATCCGCGCCGCAACCGCCTTATTGCCGGGCTTTGCGATGCGGTGGTGGTGATCGAAGCTGCCGCCGCATCCGGCTCCCTCCACACCGCGCGGTACGCCGCCGACGAGAACCGCGATGTCTATGCGGTACCAGGCTCGCCGCTCGACCCAAGGGCAGCTGGCTGCCTGTCGCTGTTGCGCAGCGGCGCGCTGCTTGCGGTGGAACCGCAGGATGTGTTGAGCGGTCAGCCGGCACCTGTTGAGCCCTCCCCCCGGCTTCCCGGCTTCGCTGAGACCACGTCGCCAACAGCCACGACGCAGGACACCCACGCGGCAATCCTGGAGACGCTCTCAATCACCCCCATCCCGGTTGACGTTTTGGTGCGCGACACCGGCTTGCCCGCTGGCGCAGTGATTGCGGCGCTGACGGAGCTGGAGTTGGCCGGGCGCTGCGAACGGGATGTGGACGGCACGGTCCGCGCCGCCATCGAGCCCTAGAAGCGGCCGTCATAGGCGCGGCGGCCGATCCGGGCGCACAGGAGCGTGAAGGTGGGTCGGTCCAGTGCAGCTTGCGCCTCGGCAGCCAAGGTCACGGCATCGTCGATCCACACCCCGTGCCCGCCCATGGCAGCGGCGAGGGTGACAAAGTCCGTCCCGGCGAAGTCAACGCCCACGTTGGGCATTTGAGCGGCGCGCTGCTTCATCTCGATGAGCGCCAGGCTGTCGTCCACCAGAACCACGATCGGAACGGCAAGCTTCAGGTCGCGCACCGTGGCAAGGTCGCCGAGCGTCATTTCAAGGCCCGCATCGCCCACGAACGCGCTGACCGGCACATCGGGCGCTGCATGCTTGTGGCCGGCCGCAAGGGCAATGGCGCACCCCATCGTGCACAGCGCAGATGACTGAAGCATGGTCCGCGGCAGCGCGCAGGTCCACGCTTGGCTGAGGAGGATACGGTGGGCGCCTGAGTCTGCGGTAATGACCGCGTCGGCGGGGAGAACGTCGCGCATCGTGTGAAAGACAGTGGACGGGCCAAAGCCGTCCGCTTCCGGCGCAAAGGCCTCGCGAAGCGCGGCGCGGGCAGCGGTGGGCTCGCCCTGTGGCCATGTCTCGCGTTGGGTCAGACCGTCGGCGAGGCTTGACAGGACCGCACCCACGTCGCCGTAAAGCGTCAGCTCGGCCCGGTGCATGCCGTGGGTGCGGACCACCGGCGAGATGTCGATGACCTTGGCATCGTCCGGCCACGGATCTCGCCAGCCCACGCGCATCTCGATCGGGTCATAGCCGGCAAGCACGATACAGTCCGACCCCGCAAGAAGCGGCATAAGCTCCTTGTCCGCCAGGGGCGACAGACCGGCACCGCCGAGGCACAGCGGATGACCTTCGTCCACAAGCCCCTTCGCCTTGTAGCTGGTGATGAAGGGGGCACGCGCGGTCTGCGCAAAGTTCTGCAGCGCCGCGCCTGCCCCATCATTGAGCGCGTCAAGCCCGGCAACAATGAGCGGGCGCTCGGCCTGGCCAAGCCAGCCACGGGCTACATCGATGGCATCAGACGCCGGGGCGAACCGCGTTTGCACAATGGGGAGGGGGCCCACTGCGGCGCGGGCTGCTGCACCTGCTGCAACTTTAATCGGAATATCGATGTGCACCGGTCCCGGCTGGCCGGTCCGCATCAGCGCAACCGCCTTGTCCATCACGCGATCGATGCTCTCAACATCGGCGCGGAACGTGCCTTTCACGATGCCTTCAAGCATTGCCTGATGGTCGAAGAGTTGGTGCGTGTAGGTGTCAGCATCGGCGCCATCCAGGCAGCCGGTGAGAAACACCAGCGGCACACGATCCTGGAACGCGTTGGCGACAACGTTGACCGCGTTGGCGACCCCCGGCCCGATGGTCGCCACCAAAATGCCGGGCGCACCGGTCGCATGCCATGAGCCCTCGGCCATGAAGCCTGCGAAGTTCTCGTGCTTTGTGAGGTGGAAAGAAATCCCCGCCCGCTCCAGCGCGTCGATGATGGTGAGTACCTCGCCGCCCGGGATGCCGTAGGCACTGGCGCACCCGCAGGCAGCCAGCTTTCGCGCAATAACGTCAGCGTTTGTGAGTGTCACTGGGCCGCCTGTGCCTTTGGGATCGGATCGCCGAGATCAACGATGCCGCTGGCGGCAAGCGCGCTGATCTGCGCCTCATCCATCCCGAGCTTTTCCGCGAGGATTTCTTGGGTGTGCTCGCCGCGCATGGGCGGACGCCGCCGGTAATCCACCGGCGTGGCTGAATACTTGATGGGGTTGCCGATGGTCCGGGCGACGCCGTCCTGCGCCAGCGGATGAGGGTGCTCGACAATTGCACCGCGCGCGCTTGCCTGGGGCTCCGCAAACGCTTCCGCGATTGTGTTGATGGGGCAC
>JBCDFB010000052.1:0-11344 GCA_039178655.1 Pseudomonadota bacterium
CAGCGATCCTCGCCGCGGTCTTCGGACCAAGCGCGGCGGCGGCGGTGGTTGCCATTGCCGTTTTCAATATTCCGGTGTTCGCGCGCCTCGCCGCGTCTGGCGCCCGGCAACTGATGGCCCGCGAGTTCGTGGACGCTGCGCGCCTTGCCGGAAAGGGCAGGGTGCGCATCGCGGCGGAACACATCGCGCCCAACGTTGCACCCATCCTCCTCACCCAGGCAGCAACGCAATTCGCCATCGCCATCCTCGCGGAGGCGGGCCTTTCTTACGTGGGCCTTGGCGTGCAGCCGCCGACGGTCTCATGGGGCCGCATGCTTGCCGAAGCGCAGACACTTGTGGCCATCGCACCGCAGCTCGCCATCTGGCCGGGCCTCGCCATCGCGCTCAGCGTCTTCGCCATCACCGGCGCCAGCGAAGCCATGCGCAAGCATCTTGATCCGCGCGGCGCCATGCCCTGATGCTGGAGCTTGAGAATCTGACGGCTGACGTTCCGGCCGGCCGCGTTGTGCACGGCCTGTCCCTTTCGGTGGGGGCCGGGGAAAGCATCGCCATCCTGGGTGCGTCGGGTTCGGGCAAATCCCTCTCGGGCCGCGCGGTGCTCGCCCTCCCGCCCCGCGGCGTGCGCTATGGCGGCCGCGTCCGCCTTGCCGGCACCGACCTCCTCACCCTTGGCGAGCGGAAGCTTTGCGCGGTGAGGGGCAAGTCCGCGGCCATGATCTTTCAGGAGCCTGCGACGGCCCTTAATCCGGTCAAGCGCATCGGCACGCAGATTGCCGAGCCCCTTGCCATGCATACCGATCTGGCGCGCATGGCGCAGGCCGAACGCGTCGACGAACTGCTGGACGTCACCGGCCTCAAGGCGGCCGGCGTGGGCGCGGAGCGCTACCCCCATGAACTTTCCGGCGGTCAGCGCCAGCGCGTTGCGGTTGCCATCGCGCTCGCTCTGTCGCCAAAGGTCATTGTTGCGGACGAGCCCACCAGCGCGCTGGATGCCGTTTCTGCGGCAAAGGTGCTCGATCTCCTCTTCCGCCTCACGGCAGAGGCTGGCACCGCACTCATTCTCATCACCCACGACATGGCGGTCGCCTCACGCGCCGGGCGCATCGCCGTGATGGATGGCGGGAGGCTGGTGGAAGAGGGCGCCGCGCGCGCAGTGCTGTCACATCCCCGCAGCGAGGCCGCACAGGCCATTGTGAAAGGCACGCGCGTTGCCTTGCCGTCGCGGCCTGCTGCCCGGGGCGAGCCGATCCTGTCGGTGCGCGGCGTCACCGTCCGGCGCGGCGGGGTCTCTGCCGTCGAGGATGCCTCGCTCAGCGTGCGTGCAGGCGAGCGCCTTGCCATCGTCGGAGGCTCCGGCGCCGGCAAAACCTCTCTGGTGCGCGCCATCCTCGGCCTCGTCCCCGCTGCCGGCCGCGCCGAGCTTGACGGCGAAGAGGTGCCGCTTGGCAGCCGGGCGCTGCGCCGGGCGATGACGATGGTCTTCCAGGACCCTGCAACCAGCTTCAACCCGCGCCACAGCGCCGGCCGCGCGGTCGCCGAGGCGCTGCACGAAACGCCGTTGGGCCGGGCTGAGAAAAGCCGCTGCGCCGCGGATGCCCTCGCCCGCGTGGGCCTTGCCGGCCTTGGTGCGCGCAAGCCCCATGCATTTTCAGGGGGGCAGCGGCAGCGCATTGCCATTGCGCGCGCTCTGGTCGGCAACCCGCGCATCCTCATCGCCGACGAGGCCGTCTCCGCGCTCGACGCCGCCTTGCGCGCCGCCGTGGTGACACTCCTCGACAGTCTGACGCGGGAGACGGGCGCGGCCCTCATCTTCATCGCCCACGACCTGGGGCTGGTGCGCACGCTGGCGGACCGGATCATTGTAATGGACGCCGGCCGCATCGTGGAGGAGGGCGCTGCCGCCGATATCTTTTCCGCGCCGCAGGCGGACGTCACGCGCGCGCTCCTTGCCGCCGCCGATCAAGGCGCGTTCAGGGAGCCCGCGCTACAACGCTAACGCCAGGGTGCCATCACCATCGGCCCACATGGGAAGGAGCCGCCATGCGTCGCCTCACAACATTTCTTTGCGCAGCCCTTGCGCTGCCTGCCGCGGCCGCAGCCCACCCCCACCATGGCGCGTTCCAAGGCAGCTACCAGGTGGTGGCGCTGGGCGGCGGGCAGCAAAAGCCGGCCGTGCGCCAAACCATCACCTTCTCGCGGGAGGGAACCGTCTCCGGCAACGGCGGATGCAACAGCTTTCGCGGCAGCTATCAGATCCAGGGCCAGGCGATCATCGTGGGCGACGTGCTGATGACCCGCCGTGCCTGTGGCGAAGCCGTCATGCAGACCGAGCAGCGTTTCATGCGCGCGCTGCAGAGCATTCGTCTGGTGCAGGAGACCGGCAACGGCGGCCTTCGCTTTTCGGCCAAGGGCGGTGCGCACATACTCACCCTTGCTCCGATCAGCCGCGCCGACTGACCGCTTCCCGCGGCAAAGGCGCGGCGCGTCTCTTGCTTCCGCCGATGCGGAGGTGAACGATGCGCCAAGCCCTGACCCATCAAGATATCGAGCCTGCTGTGAAAGGCGGCGCGGTGTTCGCCTGTGGCGGCGGCGGATTTGCCGACCATGGACGCATGCTGGGCACCGCCGCGGTGAATGCGGGCGTCCCCGAACTCGTCAGCGTTGACGAACTGAGCCCCGAGGACATCGTCGCCACCGCCGCGGCCATCGGCGCCCCCGGCGGACGCACGCCGTGGGAGATGCGCGGGGTTGACTATGTGCGCGCCGTCGATCTGGTGGAGGAGGCGCTGGGCAAACCCGTCGCCGCCCTCATGATTGGCCAGAACGGCAAATCCTCGACCCTCAACGCCTGGCTTCCCTCCGCCATGAAGGGCCTGAAAGTGCTGGACGCTGTGGGCGACATCCGCGCCCACCCCACGGGCGATATGGGCTCCATCGGCCTTGCCGGGTCACCGCAGCCCATGATCCAGGCGGCCGCCGGCGGCAACCGCCAGAACGGCGCCTACATGGAGTTGGTCGTGCGTGGTGCCACCGGCAAAGTCTCCCCGGTGCTGCGCACCGCGGGCGACATGGCGGGCGGCTTCATCGCCTCCTGCCGCAACCCCATCCCCGCGTCCTACGTTGCCGAACACGCCGCGCTTGGCGGTGTCTCTAGCGCCCTGTCCCTCGGCCGCGCCATCTTGGATGCGGAGCCCAAAGGCGGCCCCGCGGTGATCGACGCCATCCTTTCGCAGACCCGCGGCACCATCATCGCCCAAGGCAAGGTGACGGATGTGGCCATTGCCTACACCAACGAGGCGTTCGACGTGGGCACCATCACGGTGGATGGGGGCAGCGGCCCGGTCACCATTCACTGCATGAACGAATACATGGCCGTGGATGGGGCGGATGGCAGTCGCCTGGGCACCTGGCCCGACGTCATCACCACCCTCAGCCCCGCCGGCATCCCCCTCTCCAACAACGAAATCGACAAGGGTGACGAGATTGCCGTCCTTCACATCCACAAGCGCCACCTCCCGCTCTCCTCGGTGGTGAACGATCCTGCCGTTTACCCCCCGGTGGAAAAGGCGCTCGGGATTGCGCTTGCCAGTTTCGCCATGGCCCCGGCGTGAGCGCGCCCACCAACCTGCGCTGCCGCGGCTGGCGGCAGGAAGGGCTTCTGCGCCTTCTGGAAAATGTGCTCGCCGTGGGGGAGGACCCCAAAAACCTCATCGTCTACGCGGCGCTCGGCAAGGCGGCGCGCGACTGGCCCTCCCACGATGCCATCGTGAAGGCCCTCACCGCCATGGCAGAGGATGAAACCCTTCTCGTCCAGTCCGGAAAACCCATCGGCATTCTCAAAACCCATGTGGACGCCCCCATGGTGCTGATGGCCAACTGCAATATCGTCGGCCGCTGGGCCACTCCGGAGAACTTCTACGATCTGCAGAGGAAAGGCCTCATTTGCTGGGGCGGCCTCACCGCGGGTGACTGGCAGTATATCGGCTCCCAAGGCGTGCTTCAGGGCACCTTTGAAATCTTCATGCGCATTGCCGAGCAGCGTTTTGGCGGTGACCTTTCCGGCCGCTTCGTGCTCACCGCTGGCCTCGGCGGCATGGGAGGCGCACAGCCCCTTGCCGGAAAGCTCGCAGGAGCGGCCATTTTGTGCGTGGAGGTGGACGAAGCGCGCATTGCCCGCCGCATCGCCGCGGGGATGCTCGACCGCCAAGCGCAGGACCTTCAACAAGCCCTCTCTCTGATCACCGCCGCCAGGGCCGAAGGGCGCGCGCTTTCCGTCGGCCTTTGCGCCAACGCGGCAGAAATCTTCCCCGCCATCGCAGCGCGCATGACGCCCGATGTGGTGACCGACCAGACCTCCGCCCACGACCTTGTTTACGGCTATATCCCGCCGGGCCTCTCCCTCGAGGAAGTGCGCAGCCTGCGCGAAGACGACCCCTCCGGGCTGATGGCCCTGTCGCGCGCGGCCATCGCCGCGCAAGTGCGCGCAATGCTTGCCTTTCAGGCAGCCGGCGCCGCCGTCTTCGACAACGGCAACCTCATCCGCACCCAGGCCAAGGCTGAAGGCGTGGAGGAGGCCTTCTCCATTCCCATCTTCACAGAAGCGTTTTTGCGGCCTCTCTTTGCGCGCGGCATCGGCCCGTTCCGCTGGGTCTGCCTGTCGGGCGAGCGGTCAGACCTTGCCCGGCTCGACGCCCTTGTCCTGGAGCTTTTCGGCGATGACCCGATCATCGCCCGCTGGATCAAACTCGCCGAAAAACACGTCCCGGTGGAGGGGCTTCCTGCCCGCATCGCCTGGCTCGGCCATGGTGCACGCACGAAACTCGCCCTTGCCGCAAACCGCCTCGTCCGTGCCGGCGAGCTGATGGCGCCCGTCGCATTCACCCGCGACCACCTCGACGCCGGCGCCATGACCCACCCCAACATCATGACCGAAAACCTGAAGGATGGGTCGGACGCCATTGCCGACTGGCCGCTCCTCAACGCCATGGCCAACGTGGCCTCCAAGGCGGACCTGGTGTCAATCCACTCCGGCGGCGGCGGTTACGCAGGCTTCATGACCAGCGCCGGGGTGACCCTCATCGCCGACGGCAGCACCGAGGCGGACAGCCGCATTGAGCTTTCCATGACGAACGACACGGCGACGGGGGTCCTGCGCTACGCCGACGCAGGTTACGAGGACGCGCTGGAGGAAGCGTCACGCCAGGGGATCGCACGGATCGCCGTCTAATCGCACTCGAAGCGCCTCGGTCCATCATGCCGCGAGGGTGAGGCGGGTTGGCGAGGGCGTCAAACCGGCTGCGCCGGTTCCTCCACATGCGTTCCGGCCCTGCGGGTGACCCCCTCACCAACCCACCTCAATGCGGTTCGCATGACGGCTCCGAGGGAACGACCGAGGGGAAACATGACAAGGTGCTGACTCTCCAAGGGAACACGGGGTTGAGGGGATGTTGTCCGGCAGACAGCGCATGCCCGGCACGTCACTTGCACACATTGGTGAAGCATCGCCGCCGGGGAGAGCGGCGGTTTATCGGGAGCTTTAGATGACCTTCACCTTCACCCGTATCTTCATTGCCGGCGCCGCGGCCGCGGCACTTCTTGCCACCGTGCCTGCCTCCGCGCAGGAGTACACGCTGCGCCTGCACTCCTTCGGCTCGCCCACCTCGCTCGACCACACCGCCCACCTCGACCGCTGGGCCGAGACAGTGGAAGAGCAGTCAGGCGGGCGCATCGAGGTTGAAGTTTATCCGGCCATGCAGCTGGGCGGGCGCGCGTCCGACCTTGTCCAGCAGCTGGAAGACGGCGTGGTGGACATCATCTGGACGTTGCCAGGCTTCACACCGGGCCGCTTTCCGGGTGCGCAGGGCCTGGAACTTCCCTTCATGAACACAGGCAAGTCCGCCACCATGAGCCCCGCCGCCATGGAGTTCATCCTGGGTCACCTCGGCAAGGAATTCGAAGGCATTAAGGTGATCGCAGTGCACGCCACCGACGGCGCGCTCATCCACACCATCGACGAGCCCATCGAAGACCTGTCCGACTTTGAAGGCAAGCGCCTGCGCGTCGCCGGCCGTTTCATCGGCGAGGCGGTGAAGGGGCTCGGCGCTACGCCCGTGGGGATCGCATTCCCCGAAGTCTACGAGGCCCTGTCGCGCAACCAGGTGGACGGGATGCTGATCAACTGGGCCATCACCGATCCGATGCGCTTTTACGAGGTGACGAGCTACCACACCGATGAGCCGCTTTATCAGTCGATGCTGATGACGCTGATGAGCCAGGCCAGCTACGACAAGCTGCCGGAAGACCTCCAAAAGGTGATCGACGACAACTCGGGCATCGAATACGCAACGCGCATGGGTGAGATCTGGGACACGGCGACCGAGCCCGCACGGCAAAAGGCCGTGGGCAACGGCAATACGCTCGTGACCCTGTCGGCCGAAGAGCGGGCGAAATGGAAAGAGGCGGTTGAGCCCGCGTACCAGGCCTGGATCGAGACCATGAACGAACAGGGCTACGACGGCGAAGCGCTGTTTGCCACGCTGCAGGAAATCACCGCCAAGTACGGGCGCGAATAGGGCCGGGGCGCGGGTGAGCGACCGGTTCGTTTCCGCCCGCGCGGGCCTCACCGCCGGGGCACGGGTTCTTGCCATTGCCGGCGGTCTTGTCCTGTCGGCCGGCGCGCTTTTCTCGGTCGCCGCGATCCTCGCCGACCAGCTTGGCAGCCCCATCCTGGGCGACACGGAGATGGTGGAGTTTGCAGCAGCCGCCGCGGTGGCAAGTTTCCTCCCTTGGTGCCAGCTCAATGACGGGCATGTGCGCATCGTCATCTTCACCCAGGCGCTGCCCGAACCGGTCCTGCGCGGCCTCGACGCCATCGGCAAAGTCTTGTTTGCCGTGGTGGTGAGCGTCCTCGCGTGGCGCCTCGCCGTGGGTGGGATCGACGCTTTTGAGCGCACGCGCATGACCATGTTTTTGCGCCTTCCGCTCTGGTGGGGATACGCCATTGCCGCCGTGCCCATGGCGTTCTGGGTGGTGGTGAGCTGGTTCCTCGCCGTGGAGGCCATCGTCCGCGGCGCACCTGACAACACACGGCCCACCGAAGGGTTCGAGGAGGTGGGCCCTTGAGCTCCTACGAAATCGGCGTCGCCATGTTTGCCGGCGTCATCATCATGCTTGTCCTGCGTGTGCCTGTCGCCATCGCCATGCTCGTTGCTGGCGGTGCGGGCTATGCGGCCATCACCGGCTGGTGGCCCATGCTCAACACGCTGAAAAGCATGACCTACTCAAAGTTTTCGAGCTACACACTTTCCATCATCCCCCTGTTTGTCCTCATGGGAGAGTTCGCCACCCGGGGCGGTCTTAGCCAGGCGCTTTACCGCTCCGCACGCGGCTTCCTCGGCCACCGCCGCGGCGGGCTCGCCATGGCAACAGTTGGCGGGTGCGCGGCCTTCGGAGCCTTGTGCGGTTCATCGCTCGCCACCGCGGCAACCATGAGCCAGGTGGCGGGGCCGGAAATGCGGCGCAACGGCTATTCCGGCGCCCTCTCCACCGGCACCCTCGCCGGCGGAGGCACGCTTGGCATCCTCATCCCGCCGTCGGTGATCTTGGTGATCTACGCCATCTATACTGAGCAGAGCATCGGCGCGCTCTTCATCGCCGCGATCATCCCCGCGATCCTTGCGGTCGGCGGCTACATGGCCGTCATCTGGATCTACGCAGTCCTCTTTCCGTCAGAAGCGCCGCCCGCTGCCCGCACCCCGTGGCGCGAGCGGCTCCTCCAATCGCGCGAGGTGGCGCCGGCCGCGCTCGTCTTCATCATCGTGGTGGGCGGCATCTACGGAGGCTGGTTTTCGCCCACCGCGGCAGCAGCCGTCGGCGCCGTTGCGGTGGGCGTCCTCGCCGTCATCAACGGCATGCGCTGGAAAGGCTTCAAGGATGCCTGCCTCGGCACCGCAACCACCTCCGCCCTCATCTACCTTATCTTGTTGGGGGCGGAACTCTTTGGCGTGGCTCTCGCACTGACGCGCATGCCGGCGGAGCTGTCAGCGCAAATCGGTGCGCTCGACATTCCCCCGCTCGCCATCATCGCGGTGATGCTCGCGCTCTATCTGATCCTCGGCTGCGTGCTGGAATCCCTTGCCATGGTGCTCCTCACGCTGCCGGTCTTCATCCCCGTCGTCCTGGGGCTCGACCTTGGCCTGTCCCAGACGGCCACCATGATTTGGTTCGGCATTCTCGTGCTCATCGCGGTGGAGGTGGGGATGATATCGCCCCCCTTCGGCCTCAACTTGTTCGTGATCAATGCGATGGCGAAGGACGTGCCTATGACGGCAACATGGCGCGGTGTCATCGGCTTCTGTTTTTCCGATATATTCCGCCTTGTTCTGATCGTTCTGTTCCCGGGGATCGCCCTTTGGCTCACAGGGATCAGCTGACGCCGTTGGTGCTGGGGAGCATGACATGACTATTGTTGAGCAAAACATTGCGCTCAAAGACCTTGAGCGCCGCATCCGGCAGGACCTTCACAAGATCGCCTGGCCCAACGTTGCCTGGGTGAAGCCCCGCACGGCACCGGATGGTGCGCCGATGGACAATGTGCTCATCATCGGGGCGGGGCAGGGCGGCATTGCGCTCGCTTTCCAGCTGATGCGCGAGCGGGTGGACCGTGTGCGCCTGCTGGACAAGGCGCCCCTTGGCCGGGAAGGGCCCTGGCGCAATACCGCGCGGATGATCACCCTGCGCTCCCCCAAGGAGACCACGGGGCCTGATCTCGACATCCCCTCGCTCACCTTCCAATCATACTACGAGGCGAGGAACGGCCCGGACGCTTGGGGCGCGCTCGGCAAAATCCCGAAAGGCGAGTGGCAGGACTATCTGACGTGGCTGCGCGGCGTGCTCGGTCTCAACGTGGAGAGTGAAACGCGCGTCACCCAAATCACCCCACACCCCACCCATGTTGAGGTGACGGCCCAAACGGCGGCCGGCGAGCGCACCTACAGGGCCCGTCACGTGGTTCTCGCCACGGGCATTGACGGCACGGGTCGCTGGTGGATGCCCGAGTTTTTGACCGATCTGCCGCCTGGCCTTGCCGCCCATGCCGCGGACGTCATCGATTTTGAGCGGCTCGCCGGCAAGGTGGTCGCGGTTCTGGGCGCCGGAGCCTCTGCTTTCGACAACGCCGCGACAGCGCTGGAGGCAGGCGCGCGCGAGGTTCACATCTTCGTCCGCCGCAAGGACCTGCAGCGCGTCCAACCCTACAAGCAAGTGAGCTACACCGGCTTCCTGCGCCACATGGCCGATCTGCCGGACGCCATGCGCTGGAAAATGCTCACCTATCTGCTGGACCTGCGCGAAGCTTTCCCAGCGGAAACGTGGAAGCGTGTGACCAAGCATGACAATGTCACGATCCACACCGGCCGCGGCTGGACAGGCGCTGCCCCCACGGAGGATGGGCGCCTGCGCCTCGAAACCAGCCAAGGCGACTTTGTCGCCGATTTCGCCATCGCCGGCACAGGGCTCGACATGGACATGTCCGCAAGGCCCGAGCTTTCCGGCATTGCCGCGCGCATTGCCCGCTGGGCGGACCGCTACACCCCGCCCGCCGGCATGGAGAACCCTCGCCTCGCCCGCTACCCCTATCTGGGCGGCGGCTTCGAGCTTGAAGCAAAATCCGGTGACGCGGACGAGGCTGCCGCCCTTTCCAGGGTCAAGGTCTTCACCTTCGGCGCAACCATGAGCTTCGGCCCCTCAGGCTCCTCCATCAACGCCATGAAGTTCTCCGCGCCCCGCCTCGTGTCCGGCATCACCCGCGCCATCTTCAGCGAGGATGCCGAAAAGCATCTGGACGACCTGAAAGCTTACAACACCGAAGAGTTCTAGCGTGGGCCGGCCAAGAGCCGCTGGGGTGGATCATCGGGTGCGTGAGGGTAGGCTCTCCTCCGCCCGTCATCGGTCGAACATTGCAGAAGCTCGGCGTCCACACTTCGGCCGCTGTGTTGCCGGGTGCGGGACATGAGAGCACCTCGGGGTGCAGATGATGAAGAGCGCGCCCTGTCCGCCACCGCCACCGCCACCGCAACGGAACGCTGCTTGCATCTTTGGGGGATGCGGACCATCCAAGCAGAGCCTGAGCCGCTCGCCTTCTCGCCCCAGCGCACCGCGCTCATGGTGATCGACATGCAGCGCGACTTTCTGGAACCTGGCGGTTTCGGCGAAGCGCTGGGCAATGACGTCTCGCTGCTCGCCGCCGCCATCGGCCCCTGCGCCACTGCGCTGACGGCCGCCCGCGCCCATGGCCTCCTCATCATCCATACCCGTGAGGGGCACCGGCCGGACCTTGCCGATGCACCGCCGTCCAAAGTGCAGCGCGGCGCACCCTCAAAGCGCATCGGCGATGAGGGGCCCATGGGCCGGATCCTGGTGCGCGGCGAGCCGGGCCACGACATCGTGCCCGAACTTGCCCCGGCGCCGGCCGAGATCGTACTCGACAAGCCAGGCAAAGGCGCCTTCCACCAGACCGACCTTGGCCAAATCCTCGCCAACCGCAGCATCGATACGCTCTTTGTTTGCGGGGTCACCACCGAGGTGTGCGTCCACACCACCATTCGCGAGGGGAACGACCGCGGCTACCGTTGCGTCGCTCTGGGCGATGCCTGTGCCAGCTATTTTCCAGAATTCCACCGGGTCGGGCTCGACATGATCAAGGCCCAGGGCGGGATTCTCGGCTGGGTCTCCACCACCGCTGCCCTCCAAACAGCCCTTGGTGCACCATGAGTTCGGTAAAGCTTGATGACGCTTATCTGGACGCGACGTCCGCAGCGCTCGAACTGCATATTCCGGAGCGTCACCGGGACGGCGTGAAGCGCTTCCTCGCCATCGCCGCGGAGATGGCCGACATCTTGGACAAAGCCCCGCTGGATGCGCGCGACCTCGCCCTTGCGCCCACCTTTACCCTGCCAGAACCCAAGCCGGACCGGTGAGCGCGCTGGAGCCCTTTGCCGACGCCACTGCCATCGCAGATGCCGTGCACACCGGCGCGGCAACAGCGAGTGCCGTCGTAAAGGCCGCGTTGGACCGCGTCGAGGGGCAGAACAGCGCCATCAACGCCTTCTCACTGGTCCTCAATGAGCGGGCCCGCGCGAAAGCTGCCGCGGTGGATGACGCAGTCAAAGCGGGGAGCGCAGGCCCGCTCGCAGGCGTTCCCTTCGCGGTCAAGAACCTCTTCGACCTTGAGGGCATCGTCACGCGTGCAGGCGCTAAGCTCACCCAGAACGATCCGCCCGCCGCCCGCGATGCGGACCTTGTTGTGAGCATGGAGGCGGCCGGCGCCATCTGCATCGGTGCCCTG
>JBCDFB010000053.1:0-11215 GCA_039178655.1 Pseudomonadota bacterium
AGAATCCAAATAATGATATTAACATCTGGAAATATTGTGGTGAGCTTGTAGCAGGAGTAAGCGCCAACCCCCATAAAGGCGCCAGTACCGAGGGAAAGCTGCCCACAATAGCCAATCAGAATATTAAGGCCGATTGTCGCAAGCGCGAAGATCAGGAATGGGATGAGAATTGAATTGACGATAAAGTCATCAAAGATAAACGGAGCGATAAAGGCCGCAATGAATATTGCCGCGAGTGCAATACGATCTTCGCGGACAGGGAATGCTGCCTGATCGTCTTGGTACCGTGTCTTGAATTGCCCTGCCT
The DNA here is from genome assembly GCA_039178655.1 of Pseudomonadota bacterium. Taxonomy (GTDB): domain Bacteria; phylum Pseudomonadota; class Alphaproteobacteria; order Rhizobiales; family Amorphaceae; genus Acuticoccus. The sequence goes on from JBCDFB010000053.1 coordinate 308, forward strand.
CTCGGTAGAACATGAGAGCTTCCTTCTACCGCGGTGGGATATCGCCGAAGTTATTGGGCGCATTGTCGCCGGGCATCAGAAAAAAGAACAGGAGCACAAGGATGCCTGCGACGGGGATAAGGCCTATGAGGAGCCACCAGCCCGACCGGTTCGTGTCGTGCAGACGCCGGGCGCTCACGGCAAGGTTGGGTACGATGACAGCAATGCCGAGAATGAAGGACAGGGGCTGGCCGGCGTTCATGCCGAAGAGGCCGAAGCCAAAAAGGGGCGACATGGCGACCCCGTCCAGCACTTGCGCAATGATGGACACGATGAAGAGCGCCAGAGCCCACCACCAGAATTCGGCACGCCCGGCCCGGCCGCTAAACTGCGCGTAGTTCGACAGGACACGCGCTACAGCCTCCGTCATTGTCATCTGGGCAGTCCCTTCACACTCGCTCGATAATGCGTTCGCCGAATAGCCCCTGCGGCCTGAACAGCAGGAAGAGGAGGGCGATGATGTAGGCGAACCAATTCTCGATCCCGCCACCCACCAACGGCCCCCAAAAGATCTCGCCCAGCTTCTCGCCGATGCCGATGATCAGGCCTCCGATGATGGCGCCTGGGATCGAGGTGAACCCCCCCAGGATCAGCACCGGCAGCGCCTTGAAGGCGACAATTTCCAGCGCGAACGAGACATCCGACTTTGCGCCCCACATTATGCCTGTAAAGAGCGCAACGACGCCGGCCGCGAACCAGACAATCACCCAAATCTGGTTGAGCGAGATGCCCACCGAAAGCGCAGCCTGGTGGTCATCGGCGACGGCGCGCAGGGCCCGCCCGATCCGCGTTTTGGAGAAGAAGAAGCCGAGCGCCGATACCAGCGCCAGTGCAATGAACGCTGCGGCAATATCCAGATGCTGGAACAAGATGAAGCCCGGCGCCCCGTCCCGTCCGAACCCCGCAGGCTCCCAAACCGACGAGCCAGTGGGCAGAAACAATTCTTCGGTGACCATGGTCTTCGGCTCGCCGCCGAAGATGAGTTCACCAAGCCCGATGAGGAAGAAGGTGAGCCCGATGGTCGCCATGAACAAAATAATGTCCGGCTGGTTGACGAGGGGCCGCAGCACAAGACGCTCGATGCCGAAGGCGAGCACGAACATGACCGCGATACAAATAACAAACGCCACAGGAGCCGGCACGCCGAGCTCCGTCAGCCCAACGAGGGACAACGCTGCGAAGACCACCATGATGCCCTGGGCAAAGTTGAAGACGCCCGATGCTTTGAAGATGAGGACGAAGCCCAGCGCGATCAGCGCGTAGAGCACACCGTTGACGAAACCTTCCCACAAAACCTGGATAAAAAAATCCGGCTCCGCCGCCATCTGAACAAACGGATCGATAAAGACGGCGTAGAGCGTATCCAAAAGGGGTTTCCTGCCGTTTTGTTGTTAGGGCGCATGCGCCGCCCGCTTGCGCCCATGGTGATGGTGCGCCGCGCCAAGGGCAAGCCGTTTTTGCTGACGGGACCTCAGTGCGCCACACCAAGGTACGCGTCGATGACGTTTTGGTCGCCACGCACCGCCTGGGGCGTTCCGTCGGCGATCTTCTCGCCATAGTCGAGCACGACGACCCTGTCGGAAATGTCCATCACGACGCCCATGTCGTGCTCGATGAGGGCGATGGTGGTGCCGAACTCTTCCCTCACGTCGAGGATGAAGCGGCACATGTCCTCCTTCTCCTCAAGGTTCATGCCCGCCATGGGCTCATCCAGCAGCAAGAGTTCCGGCTCCATGGCGAGCGCGCGCCCCAATTCCACGCGCTTTTGCAGCCCGTATGGGAGCTTGCCGACAGGCGTTTTGCGGATCGCTTCGATCTCCAGAAAGTCGATGATGTCTTCAACCCGGCGGCGATTGGCGATTTCTTCGTTCAGCGCCGGTCCGAAGCGCAGGAGCTGCCAGAAAAACCCGCGCTTCATCTTGAGAGTTCTGCCCGACATGATGTTGTCGAGCGTCGTCATCCCGCGAAAAAGCGCGACGTTCTGAAAGGTGCGCGCGATGCCATTGGCGGCCGCGTCGTGGGGCTTCATGCGCTTTCTGGGTTCACCCTTAAAGGTGATGGTCCCTTCCTGCGGGTGGTAAAAGCCATTGATGACATTGAGCATCGATGTCTTGCCGGCGCCATTCGGCCCGATAATCGCGCGAACTTCCCCGCGCACGATGTCGAACGAGACGTCGCGGATTGCCTTCACCCCGCCGAAAGAGAGGGACACCCTTTCCACGTTCAAAAGAACGGAGCCGGGGCTTTCTCCAGGCTGACCTCCGGCGGCTTCGGGCACACGCTCAGATTGAATTTCAATCAAAAGTAGATATCCTTTTGGTCTGCTTGAGCGGAGATGGGCCATGACGGCACGGACGCTTAGATTCTCGATGCGGGGAGACGGCGGGCACATCCACGTGGTGCGGGCGGTCATCAAACCCCGGACAGTGACGATGACCTGCTCGTGTGACGGTGACAGACGGACGATGATGTGCCCTCACCGGCAATCCCTGCTGGACGGGGAAACGCACCTTCTCGTGGGCCGCAATGTTGACGACATTCAGATCCTGGTGGACGCCGCCGTGGCGACCGGGCTGATGCGCTGGAACGAGATTGCTCGGCGCTACGATGCGAGCGCCCGCCTGGTGCGCGACCATCTTTGCGAGGTGTCGACCCTGCGGCAAACCGCGTGGCCCGCCCAGAACCGGCTTATGCCGCGGCCGCCACTTCTTCTGACGCACAATCATGAATGGCAACATTCGCCTCAATAAAGCCCTTGCGTCCATCTTCGAAGGTGACCTCTGTGCGCACAAAACAGACCTCGGCGCCGCCATAAAGCGCTTCAATGAGAGGGGCGTAGCGCTCCGCAACAAAGGCGCGGCGCACCTTCTGGGTGCGCGTCAGTTCCCCGTCGTCAGCGTCCAGTTCCTTGTGCAGGACGAGGAAGCGGCGCACGCGCATTCCGGCCATTTGCGGTTCACGGGCCAGCGACGCGTTGGTGGTCGCCACGTGCTGGGCAATGGTCCGCGCAACCCGCGGGTGCTGCGCCAACTCCTGGTAGGAGGCATAGGCGATGTTGTTGCGCTCGGCCCAGTTGCCCACAGCGATCAGGTCGATGTTGATCATGGCGGTCACAAAGTCCTTGCCGTGACCGAAAGTGACCACCTCACGAATCTCGGGAAAGAACTTTAGCTTGTTCTCTAAGTACTTCGGCGCAAACAGGGCGCCGTGGGTAAGCCTGCCAACATCCTTGGCTCGGTCGATGATTTTGAGCTGACCATCGGGCTCGAAGATCCCCGCGTCGCCGGTCTTCACATAACCGTCGGCGGTCAAGGTCTCATCGGTCTTGTCGCTGGCTTTGAAATACTCAACAAACATGCCTGGCGACCTGAACTGGACTTCACCTGCCTCATCGATGCGAAGGTCGACGCCCGGCATCGGCGGGCCGACCGTATCGGCTCGCACCGCACCATCCGGCTGGGCGGTCACGTAAAGGAACGCTTCGGTCTGGCCGTAAAGCTGTTTCAGGTTGATGCCCAAAGACCGGAAGAACGAGAAAAGCTCGGGCCCGATGGCCTCGCCGGCGGTGTAAGCCACACGGATACGGCTAAAGCCCAAAACGTTCTTGAGCGGGCCGAAGATCAGCAAGTGACCGAGCCCGTAGGCAATCCGGCCCCCGAGCGGGACCGGCTTTTTGTCCAGCAAAGCCTCGCCGTGCTTCTTCGCAACATCCATGAAGGTTCTGAACAGCCACCGCTTGATGGCCCCGGCGTCCTCCATCCTGATGAGGACGCGCGTGAGCAGACCCTCAAACACCCGCGGCGGCGCGAAATAGAACGTCGGGCCGATTTCTCTGAGGTCGTGCTGGACCGTGTCCGGCCCTTCCGGGCAGGCCATGCAAAACCCGGTCACAAGGCCCTGCGCGTAGTTGAGGTAGTGGTCACCCACCCAGGCGAGCGGCAGGTAGGCCAGCACCTCGTCCGCCTCCGTCAAGTTGTCAAAGGCGGAGGTGTCGCGCGCTGCCTGCACCGCGCCTGCTGCCCGCAGAACCACACCCTTGGATTGGCCGGTGGTGCCGGAGGTGTAAAGAATTGTCGACGGGTCGGTGCCGGAGGCCGCGTTGACCCGCGCCTCCCACTGGGCGGGAAGATGAGGATCATCGCCAAGGCGCACGTCGCCCCGTTCCTGGACAGACCGGAACGAATGCAGATGCGTGTGGTCGTAATCGCGCATCCCGCGCTCTTCGTCGTAGATGACGGTTTGAAGGTTGGGCACCTCGTCCTGTGCGGCGAGGCACTTGTCCACCTGCTCCTGGTCCTGGCAGACGGCAAAGCGCACCTCGGCATGGGCAAGGACGAACGCAATCTCTTCAGCAATCGCGTCCGCATAGACGGGCACAGGGATGCCTTGAAGGGACTGGACGGCAAGGAATGTCCAATAAAGGCGGGGCTTGTTGTTGCCTAAGATGGCGATGGAGTCGCCCGGCTGAAAACCCAGATCCTCAAGCCCGAGGGCAAATCGCATCACCTCTTCACGCACCTGCGACCAAGAGAAGGTGTGCCAAATGCCAAAGTCCTTCTCTCGCATGGCCGGCCGGTCGCCCCGGCGACGCGCATTGTCCAGGAGGAGTTTTGGAAACGTGTCGCCCACCGCCTGCCCGGCGGGAATGCCTGCGCCGTCCATAGCGCCCTCCCCAATGCTTGTAAGGTGCGCTGCACCTGGTTTTCTTTTACAAAGTGAACCCGCTCAGGGCGTCACAATCAACCACCTCACCCCTGTCGCCAGCGCCGCGCCTGGTGCCTGGCTTGCAACTCTCCTAAAAGCGGTATGCCGGCCTCGGTTGGCAACGATGCCGCGAGAGCCAATCGGGAATTGACCTTGCTCGACAAACTCATCGAAGAATTTGTCACTCTCTGGGTCGTGGTCGATCCGATTGGGACCATACCCGTCTTCATTGCCGTCACTGCAGGGATGACGGCGGCGGCACGACGCAAAACAGCCTTCAAGGCCGTCTTCGTCGGCGGCTGTATTTTAATGTTCTTCCTCGCTGCGGGGCAGTTTCTGATTTAGGCGATTGGCATCAGCCTCAATTCATTTCAGATCGCCGGCGGCATCATCCTGTTTCTCTTCGCGCTCACCATGATCTTCGGGGATTCCAAGCCACAGAGCGAGTTGGACGACCCCACTGAGCGCCCAGACGTTGCGGTCTTTCCGCTAGGCGTGCCGTCCATTGCGAGCCCTGGCGCCATGCTCGCCGTAGTGCTTCTGACGGACTTTCACCGTTTCGAAGTGAGCGAGCAGGCGGTCACGGCTTTCGTGCTGCTGGTGGTGCTTTCCATTACGCTGGCGCTCCTGCTCGTCGCAGGACCAATCCAGAAGGTCATCGGCGTTGCCGGGGCGGCGATTGTGAGCCGCGTCATGGGAATGGTGCTTGCCGCGGTTGCGGTTGACGCGGTGATCGAGGCCATCGGAAGCGTCATCGTTACCGGCAACTTCTGAACTGTCAGAAGCCGTCCTGAAGCAATATCGCAATGATGAGCACGCCGAGGGCCACCAGGAGCCATCGGCCCATGCCCGGCCGCTCTTCGCGACGGCGGGCCGAGGCAACCACGGGAGCATCGCGGCTTGCCTGACCCCAGCCGGTGGCGGCCGGCGCGGCGGGGGCACTGCTTGGCTCCACGCGGGAGAATGTCGCCGCTTGCGCCATGGGGGTGCCTTCACTCGCCGGGCGGACCGTCTCGGCAAGCTGGGGCTCCGGCGGGGCAACCGGTTCAGGCTCAACCGGCTCGGGAGGGACATGGTACTCCTCGAGCGCGAACTCTCCGTCCGGATCGTCCGCGATGATGAGTTCAAGTCGGGAGAAGAACTCCGACACCAGCGTGCGGCCGACCTTCTCGGCAACGTCAGCGCCCACCTCCGCCAGGGGGCCGTTCAGGGACGCGGCAATGTGGTAGGCAAGGTTGGTGGTGGAGCCGTCCACCACCGCAAGCGCCACGTGGGCGTTGCCATCCGCCCCACCGGCCACAAGGCCCCCATCGGCGTGGCCATGGAGCGAGTAGCCCATGGGTGGATCGTCGTTATAGACGCTGATTGCGGCCTTGTAGGTGCCGGAAATGGGACCGACCTTGACGGCAACCTCAGCCTCGTATCGGTCGTCAGACACCCTGACGAAGCGTTTGCAGCCGGGGATCGCCTGCCGCAGGGTTGCTGGGTCATGCAGCGCGCGGAACACCTCGTCCCGCGAAGCGCCGAGCACCTTTTCACCCGTCAACTGCATCTTGCAGACCGCCCCTTCGCCAATACGCATTTCACCATATAGGGCAATATTCTGGTCTCTCTGCGGAGTACAGTCCCTCCGTAGCTTACGCGTCTGCCGCGATCGGGCTATCCCTCAGCCATGACCAGACCATTCTGCAACATTTGCGATGACACGCGCTTCGTTGCGGGGCCGAAGGGGCGTTTGAGCCCAGCCGGTCTTATGCCCCGCTGCGTCGCTTGCGGCGCGCTCGAGCGGCACCGCGCATTTCGATCAGCTTTTTCGGCCCTCAAGCCGCTGATGTCGGGCAGACGCGCGCTTCAATTCAGTGACGACGCCTCCACGATGCGCGAGGTGTTCGCCGATTTCGAGGTCTCCACGTATGGTGGCGAAAACCATCTCGACCTTGCCGCAATCGACCGGCCGGATGCGTCCTACACGATGGTGATCGCCAATCACGTCCTGGAGCACGTGGCCGACGACGGTAAGGCGCTTCGGGAACTTGCGCGGATCGCGGGGCCGGAGGGCGTGATTTTCTTGTCCGTGCCGGACCTGCTGCGCGTCGAAAAGACGATTGAGTACGGGCGGGCGCGGGAGGACAAGCACGGCCACTATAGGCTTTACGGGCCAGATCTCATGGAGCGGGTCAGCCGCCACGCTCCGACGCTGAGCAGGCTCGGCCTGATCCCAACCGACCCGGTGACCGGCGAGCCGGACCGTGCCACGCTACTGTGCGCGCACGCGGGCACTCTAGCCCGCGCGAAAGACCTCTTGCACGAGGCCGGCATTCAGTCATTCGACGCCTGAGCGGTGTGCGTTCTCAGCCTTGGCTTGGTGCGGAGGACGTGAAGCGCGGGATTGCCATGTCGGATGCCGGCGTGCCCTCGATTTCAGTCCAGTTCTGGTTTGCGGTGGTGAGGTTGCCCGGGATGTCCTCTTCCCAGAACATCACCACATTGGGTGTGATGTTGAGGTAGAGCTTGCCATCAACGATCCGCCAAAGATGCGGATTGCCGGGGACCTTGCCGCCCTTGGCAACGCCATAGGCACAGTGGCCATCGTACTGCGGCGCATATTTCGCCGGGTCGGCTTGGAACTTGGCAAGGTTCTCTGCGCTCGAAAAAGCGAAGGTCGCCCCGTTGTACTCAGCCGTGAACTCGGTGGAGCCGGGGATCGCCTTCGGCTGATCGGAGCCCACCGGCGCCTGCGCCAGATCAAAGTAGGCGACAACGTCGTAACCGGAGTTCGCGAACCCGGTGTCGTTTACGTATTGCTCGCCCGCAAACGCGGCACTGGTCAAAAAAGTAGCAGCGGCTGCCGCGATGAGAATGCGCTTCATGTTAGCCCTTCGTGCGTTGTGTGAGGCCGATGTGGGACACCCAGCGACTTAGGCACACCGAACGTGGTCCGCCCGTAAAGCTCACATCACACGACATCACCGATGTGTGCCAAGGCGCGTGAACCGGCGCGATGCTTGCGTCCCAGCGCGCCATGCCACATGTCGCACATTGAAGGCGAGGAGAGAATTTCGTGCTCAAGGCGATCAGCGATTGGATCAACAAGCTGTCCCACGCCGGGGAAGGCGACGAGCCGTACCCCGCTGCGGATCCGAAATTGTCCGTCGCCGCCATCCTTGTTCACATCATCGCCGTCGATGGTGTCATCACCGAGGATGAAAAGCGGCGCCTTCGTGAGGTTCTGGCGGCCCACTACGGGCTCACTTCCGCGGAAACCGAGCGCCTTGTGAACGAGGCCAGCGAGAGGGAAGACGACGCCGTCGACCTTTACAGTTTCACATCGGTCCTGAAGCGGGAGCTGGATGAGCCCCAGCGGCACGCTGTCGTGGCGCTCATGTGGGAGATGGTCTTTGCCGACGGGGAGGTGTCCGAGTTCGAGGACAACGTCGTATGGCGTGTTGCAGAACTCTTGGGCGTCTCCACACGCGACAGGATGGTGCTGCGCCAACAAATCGAGGCGGAACGCGCCAAATGAACAGCGCTCCGCCTGCAGCGCACGGCACCGGAGGCCCCCGCGGCAAGCCCGTGCTCATTGTATTGCATCAGGCCACCTCCACACCGGGGCGGGTGGGCCAGGTGTTGCGCTCACGCGGCTTTCGGCTCGACATCAGGCGCCCTGCGCTCGGCGATAACCTGCCGGCCACAACACGCAATCACGCCGGCGTCGTCATCTTCGGCGGCCCGCAAAGCGCCAACGACCCCGATGCCTTCATCAAGCGCGAGATTGACTTCATCGACGTGCCGCTGCGGGAAAGCACGCCGTTTTTGGGGATCTGCCTGGGCGCACAAATGCTTGCAAAGGCGGTAGGTGGCCACGTGGCGCCGCACCATGGCGGGCAGGTGGAGATCGGCTACTACGATCTTCATCCCACCCGTGACGGTAAAGCCCTGATGGAGTGGCCTGGCAAGGTCTACCAATGGCACCGCGAAGGGTTCCACACGCCCAAGGGCACGCCCCTGCTCGCCACCGGGCAAGACTATGAGCAGGCGTTCCGGATCGGCGAGAACGCGTACGGCATCCAATTCCATCCGGAGATAACTCTTGCGATGCTGTATCGCTGGACGACGAGGGGTCACGAGAGGATGGCATTGCCCGGTGCCCGCAAGCGCGCCGACCATTTTAAGGGCCGCGCCCTCTATGATGGGGCGGTCAAAAGCTGGCTGGGCCGCTTCTTGAGCCTGTGGCTTCCCCAGGAATTGGCTGGGCAAGCAGCCCACGCGGACCAGCGCGCTGCCGACGCGCGGGAAGTCCAATCGGCATAGGGCTCGGTTAGCTTGGTGCGCGTGGCTTGCCTGAGTTGAGCCGGGCCAAAGCTTCCTTCGCGGCGGGGAAACCCGGCTGAACCTGCAAGGCCCGGTTATAGGCCGCACGGGCCTTTTGCGGGTCGCCCTTTGTTTCCATGGCAAGGCCGCGGTTGACCCACGCATCGGCATAATTGCGGTCTAGCGCGAGCGCTTGGTTAAAGTCGTCCAGCGCTGCGTCCACGTCGCCGGTGGAAAGATAGCTGACCCCGCGCCCGTTGTATGGCTCCGGCGCCTGTGGATCGAGGCCGATGGCAATGCCGAAATCCTCCACCGCGAAGGAGTGGAGGTTTTGCGCCTGATAAATCAGCGCGCGGTTATGGTATGCGCGCGGATCGCCTGAATTGATCCGGATCGCATTGTTAAAGTCCGCCAGCGCGCGGTCGTTGTCCCCCTGCAAGCGGTAAATGTTGCCACGGCCGACGAGCGCAGTGTCGTAGGAGGGGTTTATTCGCAGGGCGTTGGAATAGTCCGACACGGCGCGGTCAACATTGTTGAGCCGGCGGTGGACCAGTGCGCGGTTTGCAAACGCCTGATAGTAGCTGGGGTTGAGTTCGATGGCGCGGTCAAAATCCGCCAGCGCCTCCTTCATTTTCCCAGCGCGGCCATACGCAGTGCCGCGCACGTTGAACGCGCTCGGATCACTTGGGTTCGCGTTCACCACCTCGGTCAGCGAGGCGATGTTCTGGGGCGAGCCGGACTGGGAATTGATGACGCGGCCAGGCACGTTCACCGTCTCGTCGACCACGCAGCCGGCGAGAAGCAAACTGGCGAGCGTCAGAGCGCCCGCGGTGCGAAGACCCGTAGCCATTCCTAAGGAGTATCAGGAATTGTGGGCAGTAGCGAGAGCTAGCTGCGCTTCTTGCCGGGGATAAGCCCTTCCCGCTGGGCCCGTTTGCGCGCAAGCTTGCGGGCGCGGCGTACGGCCTCAGCCTTTTCGCGCGCTTTGCGCTCGGAAGGCTTCTCGTAATGATTGCGCATCTTCATTTCGCGGAAGATGCCTTCGCGCTGCATTTTCTTCTTCAGCGCTTTCAGCGCCTGGTCGACGTTGTTGTCGCGAACGAGAACTTGCACTCGTTGTTATCCTTCCATTGCACGGGCATTTACGGCTGCGCCGTCAGGCCGTTGTCTTTGCGCGATGCACAGCATGGCGCCTTTAACCCACATGATTTGGGCCAGGTCGTGGCTGCGGCAATCACTTAGAGAGCGGTTGCCGTAACAGCGGCACGGCGCAAAGTCCATCGCTCACACGATGAAATTGACGTGGCCCATCTTCCGTCCAGGCTTTGGAGCAGCCTTGCCATAAAGATGGAGCTTGGCGCCGGCGGTTAAAAGGTGTTCGTCGCACTTGAGTGCCTCATCGCCGAGCAAATTGCGCATGGTGACATTGCCGACGAGCACAACACTCCCCAAAGGCCAGCCAGCGATGGCGCGAATGTGGTTCTCAAACTGGCTTGTCACAGCGCCATCCATCGTCCAGTGCCCCGTATTGTGGACGCGCGGCGCCATCTCGTTGGCAATGAGGGAAGGCTCGGCGCCGGAGGTCACGAAAAACTCCACCGCCAGCACGCCCACGTAGTCCAAAGCATCAGCAAGCGCTGCGGCGTGAGCAAAGGCTGCCTGCTCCAAAGGGCCGCTGAGCGGACTGGGGAAGGACGTCTGCCGCAAAATGCCGTTTTCGTGGGCGTTGCTGGTGGTCGGGTAGGTTTTGATCCCGCCGCCGCGCCCGCGCACCAGGATGACTGAGGTTTCAGCGGCGAACCCAATCCGCTCCTCGAAGATGAGATATTGCCCGCCTAGGGAAGTGAACGCGGC
>JBCDFB010000054.1:0-11165 GCA_039178655.1 Pseudomonadota bacterium
ATCATTGCTGCTCCGCACCGGTGGTGAGGGCGTCTTGTGCGGCGGCGCTGAGGGTTGAGCGGGACGCGAGCGCGCCTCGACCGCCTGACGCAGGGCGATCAGAGCGGCACCTGAAGGTTCAGCTTCGTCCACGCGGATCCCATTCGCCACAACGAATAGGAGCCTAAACAACCTATCCGCGAATCGCAATTACAAATTGCGGTGAAGGGTGGCGTGGGTTCGAGATTAGTGGAGCCGGTCGGACGCCGTGAACACTTCGCAGCCGCTGTCGGTGACGCCGATTGAATGCTCGTACTGGGCCGACAGCGATCGGTCACGCGTCACGGCGGTCCAGCCGTCCGACAGCACCTTCACGTGGGGTCGTCCCAGGTTCACCATGGGTTCGATCGTGAAGATCATGCCCGGCAGAAGGCGAATACCGTCACCCGGTTTGCCGTAATGAAGGATGTTCGGCACGTCGTGAAACAGGCGGCCGACGCCGTGTCCGCAGAACTCGCGCACCACCGAGCACCGCTCCCCTTCAACGTAGTTCTGGATAGCTGCGCCGATGTCGCCAGTGGTGTTTCCGGGCTTGACGGCTTCGATGCCGATTTGCAGCGCACGAAGGGTCACGTTCAGGAGGCGCTCCGCGGCGCGGCGGATCGTGCCGACGCGATACATGCGCGAGGAGTCGCCGTGCCACCCGTCGCGGATGAACGTGACGTCCACATTCAGAATGTCTCCCTCCCGCAGCGCCTTTTGCGCAGGGATGCCGTGGCACACCACGTGGTTGACGGACGTGCAGGATGCGTGGCGGTAGCCGCGATAATAGACCGTCGCCGGCAGCACGGAGTGGCGCTGGGCAAAGTCCATCACGTGATTGTCGATGGCCGCTGTCGTCACGCCGGGGGCGATCAGATCCTCCAGCTCGTCAAGGCATTGGGATGCCAGGGCGCCCGCCAACCGCATGGACTGGAAGGCCGCCTCGCTATGGAGACGGACCTGACCGGTGTTGCGCGGGGGCGCCAGTTCCGCGTCGACGAACTCTATCATGACGAAATGCCGTGTTGCCTCCTCACTATGTCGGGCGCAGCGGCAGGATCGCAAGCGCCTGTGAGGAAGTTATGCCGCGGCGCGGGATCGGGGCTGGCATTCACCGGCGGCGGCAACATCCCGGATCGGGATGGGTGCGCGCGGCTCAATACCCGAAGGCGACACGGCGCAGGGGATGGCGGCCATCTCCACCCCGGCGGCAAGGGCAAAGTCAAAGGCTTCTGCGTAGGCAGGGTCGATGTCCCTGGCGAGCGTGAATGAGGAAACGTCCTCGCGCTGGATGAGATAGACCATCATGGCGCGGTGTCCTGTGCGGACCTCTTCGGCAAGGGCGTAAAGGTGCTTGGCGCCGCGCGCGGTCACACAGTCGGGAAAGGATGCAAGGCCCGGCTCCTCCACCAAATGGACGTTCTTTACTTCAACAAAGAGGGGCGGCACGCCCTCCTCGGTGATGAGGAGGTCAATCCGCTCAGCTTTGCCGTAGCGCACCTCCGTGCGGATGCTGCCTGAGGCCGGGAAGGGGGCTGCACGGGCCTTTGCAAGCTGTGCAACCACGCGGTTGGGGTTCTGGGTGTTGACGCCCACCCACACACCGTCGGCCTCAACCGCCTCCAAAGTGTGGGCGTACGTGCGCTTTGGATTGTGAGATCGGGAGAGGAGGACGCGGGCGCCCGGATTGGTGAGCCCGGTCATGGCGCCCGTGTTGGGGCAATGGGCCGTGACCTCAGTGCCGTCGGCGAGCGCCACGTCCAGCATGAAGCGCTTGCGTCGCTCCACCCAGACCCCTTCGATAACGGCAGGAAACGGATGCATGATCATACCGGTCGTTTTGGCGTGTGGGCAGGACGCACGCAATGCCAGAGCGAGCGATGGCGCACGGTTGTGGACAATCCGCAGGCCGTTGAGCCTGGTGCATGTTCTTGTCGCTCGATTGATCCCAATCGAGCGGAGCATGCACTAGCCGCGCTGCACAGGCTCCACCACCAGCGTTGACGCGTCGATCCCCACCACCTTCACCAATGTGCCGGCCGGCTGATCCGGGCCGGTGACACGCCAGCTGCTGTCAGCAAAGGTGGCCCGGCCGGTGCCGTTTACGATGGGCTCGGCCAGGGCCAACTGGCGGCCGATGAGGGCTGCCGGACCGCGATTGACCACGTCGTCCGCCTCGGCCGTGACACGGTTCGCGATGACGCGGGCAGCCGCCACCGAGAGGCCGGAGCATACGATGAAGGCAACCATTTGCACTTCCCAGCCAAGGCCGGGAAAGGCGAGGAGCATGGCGCCCACGGCGGAGGCGGCAGCGCCGAACCAGATGAGGTTGATGCCCGGCAGCACGACCTCTGCAATCAGAAACAGCGCGCCGACAATGAACCAGGTGTAGGGCCCAAGGTCGCGAAGGATGGCAAGGATGATCAGCAATGCGTTATCCACCTTGCACCTCTCGGGCGAGGCGGGCGCCCAGGGCCTGTGCGCTTTGCGCGAACCTCTCCATCTTGTCGGCGCGGCTCGGCTGCTCGCTGCTGGTTGAGCTCGTTGCCGGTACGCTCGCCCGCTCGGTGCCGGCGGCTGCGGTTTCGCTCGCACTTTGCCTGTTGATTGCCTCCACAGCCCGCTCGATGTCGCGACTGGAGGGGCTCGACCGGCTCCCGGCGGGTGGCACGGGCGCGCCGCCATTGGAACCGGAGAAGGCATCCCGGGCGATCTCGGCAATGCCGGCAAGGGAGCCGAGTGTCGCCGTGGTCTCCACCGGCAGAATGAGCGTGCGCTGGTTGGGTGCTGCCGCAATGTCCCGCAGCGCGCCCACATACTTGTCGGCGACGAAGTAGTTAACCGCCTGGATGGAGCCCGCTTCGATGGCTTCCGATACGGCGCTGGTGGCCCGCGCTTCGGCCTCAGCCATGCGCTCGCGCGCCTCAGCGTCCCGGAAGGCGGCCTCTTTGCGGCCCTCCGCGGCAAGGATGAGCGAGGCCTTTTCGCCCTCTGCCCGCGCAATGGCCGCGGACCGCTCCCCCTCAGCCTCCAGCACGACGGCACGCTTTTCCCGCTCGGCCTTCATTTGGCGGGCCATGGCGCTCACCAGGTCGTCGGGCGGGTTGATGTCCTTGATCTCGATACGGGTGATCTTCACCCCCCAGGGGTCCACCGCAGCGTCCACGACGCGCAGGACCCGCTGGTTGATCTCATCACGGTTGGAGAGGAGTTCATCAAGGTCCATGGAGCCCATGACTGAGCGGATGTTGGTCATGGTGAGGTTCAGGATACCCACCTGAAGATCTGTGACCTCGTAGGAGGCGCGCGCAGCGTCCAGCACTTGGTAGAAGGTGACGCCGTTTGCAGTGACCGTGGCGTTGTCGCGGGTGATGACCTCCTGGCTCGGAACGTCGAGCACCTGCTCGCGCATGCTGACGCGGTCGCCCACCCGTTCGACGAACGGTGTCAGAATGTTCAACCCGGGGTGTAATGTACGGGTATAGCGGCCAAAACGTTCCACCGTGTAGTGCATCCCTTGCGGAACGGTTTTGACGGCGACAACGATGACAATAAAAACGAGCACCGCCGCTGCGATGAGGTAAAGATTGATGCCGAGATCAAATGGCAACATCAGGTCTCCTTTCGTTGAAACTTGATATGGGTATCTTGGCAAAACCTCACAACTTTTTGAGCGATACCTACACTGTGCGCTGGGGCTGCGGTTGACTTCTGCTGCTGCTGAACCGGCCCAGTCCACGTTCCGTGCCCGCTTCGGATGGGCACTGTTCGACTGGGCGTTCCAGCCGTTCTTCGCGCTCTCGGCCTTTGTCTTTGCCCCCTATTTCGCATCCACACTGGTGGGCAATGCGGCCGAGGGGCAAGCCCTCTGGGGCTATATGTTGGGCGCGGTCGGGCTGGTTGTCGCGCTGTTCAGTCCGCTTTTGGGGGCGATGGCTGATGCTGTGGGCCTGCGCAAACCCTGGGCGCTGGGCTTCAGTGCCATCACGGTTGTGGGTGCCGTCTGCCTATGGCTGGCCGCGCCGGAAGCGCTGCCCATCCTTGCGGTCCTCTTCATCTTCGGTGTCGCCAATGTGGGCGCTGAGTTCGCGGCGGTGTTCAACAACGCCATGCTGCCGTCGCTGGCGAGCGGCCGCGCCATAGGCCGGCTGTCTGGCATCGGCTGGGGTATGGGGTATGCGGGCGGGCTTGTTGCCCTCCTGTTCGTGCTCCTTGTCCTGGTGCTCCCGGAGGCGCCTCTCTTCGGCATAGACCCTTCTCAAAAGCCGGCCGAACGTTTCGTGGGGCCATTTTCAGCGGTGTGGCTGGTGGTCTTCCTCATTCCGTTCGTGGTCTGGACGCCGGACGGGCAGCGCTCCGGCGTCTCCGTGCGCGGCGCAGTGGCCTCGTCCATCTCACGCCTGGCAAAAACCATCGGGCTGGCGCGGCGGCTGAAGAACGTCGCGCGGTTTTTGGGCGCGCGCATGCTGTATCAGGACGGGCTGACGGCACTGTTGTCGTTTGCGGGCATCTACGGTGCGGGCGTGTTTGGCTGGGAGACCACGACCCTTGGGATCTTTGCCATCATCCTGATCGTGGTTGCGGTCCCCGGCACCGTGCTCGGCGGCTTCCTGGATGAGCGCTTCGGCTCCAAACGCACAATCGTGTTCGCGGTAATGGGGCTGATTGCCGGCAGCCTCGGCGCGCTTTCGGTGGGGCCCGCGCACATTTTGTTTTTTGTGCCGGTGGACGGCGCGGAAAGTGCGCCCCTCACCAGCGCGGCGGAACTCACTTTTCTGGCGTTTGGGTGCTTGATTGGCGCGTGCGTCGGGCCGGCGCAGGCGAGCAGCCGGACCCTCATGGCGCATCTTGCGCCGCGGGAGGCCGTCACCGAATTCTTCGGCCTCTACGCCTTTTCCGGCAAAGCAACGGCGTTTGTGGCACCGTTGTTCATCGCACTCGTCACCGATGCCACCGGCACGCAGCGCGCCGGGATTGCCGTTCTGGTGGTCTTCCTGGTCCTTGGCCTTTGTCTGCTCTTCACCGTGAGGGAGGAGCAGGCAGATCTGACGTCCGGTGCCGGGACAGGCTAGCTTTGCGGCGCCGGCTGGGTGGCCTCGCCCACGTCTTCCGCAGCGGGCTGCAGAAGGTCTTCAACGCTCGCCTCTGCAGGCGCCTCGGCCGCTTCTTCCGCGGCAGGCTCCTGGGCAAGCGCGGGTTCGGCCATCCCTTCTTCGCTTTCACCAATGTCGTAACCAGTGTCGCCTTGAGCTCGCAACAGACCATCAAGGGCGGCGCGCGAGATGAGATCGCAATAGAGCGTGATGGCGCGCGCTGCGTCGTCATTGCCGGGGATGGGGTAGGTGATCCCGTCAGGATCGCTATTCGTGTCCAGGATCGCAACCACGGGAATGTTGAGCCGGCGCGCTTCCTGCACCGCAATCGTCTCGCGGTTCGTGTCGATCACGAACACGATGTCAGGCGTGCCGCCCATGTTTTTGATGCCGCCCAGGTTGCGCTCCAGCTTCTCGCGCTCCCGGTCAAGGTTCAGGCGCTCCTTCTTGGTGAAGCCCTGGGCCTCGGCAGACATTGTCTCCTCCAGATCGCGCAACCGCTTGATCGAATGGGAGATTGTCTTCCAGTTGGTCAGCATGCCGCCGAGCCAGCGCGCATTCACATAGTACTGCGCGCATTCGGTTGCCGAGCGCGCAACGGCCTCCTGCGCCTGGCGCTTTGTGCCCACCATCAACAGGCGTCCGCCCTTGGCAACGGTGTCCGACACAGCCTTCAACGATTGGTGCAGGAGCGGCACTGTCTGCGCCAAATCCAGAATGTGCACGTTGTTGCGCGCCCCAAAGATGTAGTCCGCCATCTTGGGGTTCCAGCGGTGCGTCTGGTGGCCAAAGTGCACGCCAGCTTCCAGGAGCTGACGCATCGTAAAGTCAGGTACTGCCATGTTCATCCATCCGGTTTGACCGCCGCAGGCATGGCTCCCGTTTCTGGGAACACCGGTGTTCATCGCGCCTGCGTGTGAGATGCGGTGGACATAGTCCGGCTCCCCGCCGCGCGCAACCTCGTTCGTTTTCGGTGGTGCTCAGTGTGGCTGTTCAAGGCATCCCCGCCGCGCGAAACACTGCACCTGCCAAAATTCATTGATCGAGGGGAGGGTGCGCTGCTTATTCTTTCACCTGGGGAAGTATAAATCCGCGCACACGTCAGTCGTTCTCATTGAGAGGACAGAATGCGCGACCCTAACATGACATCATTCCATCTGTGGCCCGTCCATTTGTCGGATGAAGTGATCGGATTCTACGGATGGGGCATCAGGGTTCTGCGGGTGAGAAAGAGAAAGTTCACTCGCTGGAGCCCGATTTGTTTGCGTGCGCGGTTGCGGTTGCATGACAGCCTCAGCGCAAAGGCATGGGCGGTTTGCTCTGGCGTGCCTATATAGCGGTGGCCCCCGTACCGCTGATTGTTGGCGGTGCGGCAAAAGTTGTGCGCGTGGGGCTCGACACAGGAGCGCCGTTCTTTCATGACGGGCGCGATTGCTGGCGAACGCGCATCGACAGCCACGAGAAAACCAGGACACGAAGACGATGACGATCACGGCGCAGCAGGTGAAGGCGCTCCGCGAGAAAACCGGCGTCGGCATGATGGATTGCAAGACCGCGCTCAATGAGACCGGTGGCGATATGGAAGCCGCCGTCGATTGGCTGCGGAAGAAAGGCCTGTCAAAGGCCGCCAAAAAAGCCGACCGCGTTGCCGCAGAGGGCCTTGTGGGTGCAGTCTCTGATGGACCACGGGCAGCACTGGTCGAGGTGAACTCTGAAACGGATTTCGTTGCCCGCAACGAGACCTTCCAGGCGCTTGTCTCGACGGTTGCCGCGGAGGCTCTGAAGGCTGGCGGCGACATCTCGGCGCTGAGGTCTGCCCCTTATCCGGGCACGGGACGGTCCGTGGGCGATGAGGTGACCGAGGCCGTTGCAACGATCGGCGAAAACCTGTCGCTGCGCCGCACCGCCCTCCTTGAAGTTCCCGAGGGTGTCGTGTCGGTCTACGTCCACAATGCTGTCTCTGCGGGGCTCGGCAAGCTTGGCGTGCTCGTCGCGCTGCAGTCTGCAGGCAAGGCGGATGTGCTTGACGACTTGGGCCGCAAGATCGCCATGCACGTGGCAGCCACCAACCCGCTTGCGCTCGACGTTGACGCGCTCCCCGCCGACGCTGTGGATCGCGAGCGTGCAGTCTACGCTGAGCAGGCCCGCGCGTCCGGCAAGCCTGAAAACATCATCGAAAAGATGGTGGAGGGCCGCATGCGCAAGTTCTACGAGGAAGTGGTGCTCCTGAAGCAGTCCTTCGTCGTGGATCCGGACAAGACCGTCGGCGAAGCCATCAAGGCTGCCGAGGGTGATGCCGGGGCTCCGATCACCATGACCGGCTTCGTCCGGTTCGCGCTCGGCGAGGGGATCGAAAAGGAAGAGTCGGACTTCGCGGCCGAGGTCGCCGCGGCGGCCGGCGTATAGGCCCCCTGATATGACCGATGGATATAAGCCGGCGTCCTCGTGGCGCCGGCTTTTGATTAAGGTATCGGGCGAAGCACTCATGGGCGATGCCGCCCACGGCATTTCCCAGCCTGTCGTTCAGCGCATCTGCAGCGAGATCGTGGAGGTGGTGCGCGGTGGGCGCGAGGTGGGCCTCGTCATCGGCGGCGGCAACTTTTTGCGCGGCGCCAATGTCGCGCTGACGGCGGTCGACCGCGTGGCAGGCGATCAGATGGGCATGCTGGCAACGGTGATGAATGCCGTTGCGGTTGCCGCGCAGCTTCGCGCGCTGGGCACGGAGGCCGTGGTTTTGTCGGCCATCGACGTTCCCATCATTTGCGACCGTTTTACACACCGCGGGGCGCTCAAGCACATGTCGGAGGGGCGCGTCGTGCTGTTTGCTGCGGGGACAGGCCATCCGTTTTTCACCACCGATACTGCCGCGGCGCTACGCGCGGTGGAGATGGGCTGCGATGCGCTCCTGAAAGGCACGAACGTGGACGGTGTTTACACCGCCGACCCTCGTAAGGATCCCACGGCGCGTCGCTACGACACACTCACCCACCAGGAAGCATTGGCGCGGAATTTGGGCGTCATGGATGCCACCGCGCTCGCCCTTGCAAGGGACAACGGTCTGCCCATTGCCGTGTTCTCCATTCAAGATCACGGCGCGCTGCCGCTGGTCGCAAAGGGTGAAGGCACGGCAACCATCGTCCACGTCTGAGGCGAGGGGCCGCAGAATCCGTGGCGGCAGCATGGCCGAACCCGTGGATTTTGCGGTGGCGGAAAGAGATGCGTTGCCGAGCGCACCGCCGACTTGTTACGACGTTGCCGGTGCAGACCGCACGTTCTGACACCGTAGTCACATCAATAACCGACAGGATTTAGCGGATGAGCGCCGATCTCGACAATCTTAACCGCAGGATGGACGGCGCCATCCAGGTGTTGAAGACCGAGCTTTCGGGGCTGAGGACCGGACGTGCCAGTGCTTCCATGCTGGAGCCGGTCACCGTTGACGCTTACGGGACAACGATGCCGCTTTCCCAGGTGGCAACGGTCTCTGTGCCCGAGCCGCGTCTCATCTCGGTGCAGGTTTGGGACCGTTCGATGGCGCAAGCGGTGGAAAAGGCCATCCGCGAATCGAGCCTTGGCCTCAACCCGGTTGTTGAAGGCCAGCTTATGCGCATCCCGATCCCGGAGTTGAACGCAGAGCGTCGCCAGGAACTGGTCAAGGTTGCGCACAAGTATGCCGAGGCGGCGCGGGTTGCTGTGCGCCACGTGCGGCGCGACGGGATGGAGGACGTCAAAAAGGCGGAGAAGGACGGGATGAGCAAAGACGATTCACGGGTTCTGTCCGACAAAGTTCAAAAGCTCACCGATGAGAAAGTTGCCGAGATCGACGCGGTGCTTTCTACTAAAGAACAAGAGATCACGCAGATCTGAAGCCTGTGAACAAGCACGCCGCCGAGGACCTTACGCAAACTGCTTTGCGACCGCTTCCGGGCGGTGAGCCTCCGCGGCATGTGGCCATTATCATGGACGGCAACGGACGGTGGGCCGGAAAGCGCGGGCTGCCGCGCACCCTCGGCCACCGCAAGGGGGTGGAGGCGGTGCGCCGTGTGGTGCGCCACGCCGGCCAGCGCGGCATTCGCTACCTCACGCTGTATGCGTTCTCGCGCGAAAACTGGAAGCGCCCGAAGAGCGAAGTGACCGAGCTGATGAGCCTGCTGGAGCGCTACATCAGCACCGATCTGGAAGAGCTTGTGCGCCAGGACGTGTGCGTGCGGGTGATCGGCGGGCGCACGGACCTTGAGCCTCGGCTTCGGGCGGTGATCGACGATGCTGAAGCGCGCACCCGAGACAACGGCGCCATGCAGCTGATCCTCGCCTTCAACTATGGCGGCCGCGACGAGATTGTGCGCGCTGCGCGGCGGATGGCCGAGGCCGTGCGCCGCGGCGACCTGGATGTTGAAGCCTTCGACGAGCTCTCCTTTGCCAAGTATCTGGACACTGGCGGCATTCCTGATCCTGACCTTGTGATCCGCACCAGCGGCGAACTCAGGATCTCCAACTTTCTGATCTGGCAATCGGCCTACGCAGAGTACGTGTTCCCCCGCGCCATGTGGCCCGACTTTGATGAGGACGCGTTGGACGACGCGCTGCGAGACTACCATTCGCGCCAACGCCGTTTCGGTGCCGTGCCTGTCGCGGTGGAGGGCTGAGGTGGGGCGCGGCGCGGGCATGCGGGATGTCCTAAGGCGCCGCCGGGAGCGCACAACGCGTCCGCCCTCGCGCATTAGGGGCCAGGTGCGGCGCCTGCGCGAGCGGTTCGTCTTTGCACGAGAAATGAGGCTCCGGCTGATTTCCGCGGCGGTGCTCATCCCTGCCGTGCTCATCGCCACCTGGGCGGGCGAGATCCCCTTCCTGATCGTGGTCCTCGTGACCGGCGCGCTTGTCCTTCACGAATGGCTCTCGATGGTGGGGCTTCACCGTGGCTGGACATGCCGGCTTGTGGGGTGGTGCGCGTTGGCGCTCATCGCCCTTGCTGCGCAAACTCAGACCATGGGCGTGGCGGCACTGGCGGTCGGATTTGCGGTGCTGGCCTCGGTGGTGGTGGTCTGGCGCGACCGGCCGGCGGCGAGCGCGCGCTGGGTCGCCGCAGGAACGCTCTACGCCGGCCTTGCGGTGGTCGCCCTCATTGCGCTGCGCAAGGGGAGTGACGGGTTCTCCGCCATTGTGTTCGTTTTCCTCATCGCCTGGGCCACCGATACCTTCGCGTTCTTCGTCGGCCGGCAGGTGGGCGGGCCGAAGCTCTGGCCGCAGGTCTCGCCCAGCAAAACGTGGTCAGGCGCCGTGGGCGGTCTGGTGGCCGGGGTGATTTTCGGGGCGATCGCGGCTTGGGTGCTCAACGTGGAGCCGGCCATGAAGACGCTCCTTGCCGCCGGAGCCGTCGCCATTGCCGCCCAAGCCGGTGACCTGTTGGAATCGGCCGCAAAGCGCCGCTTTTCGGTGAAGGATGCCGGCTCTCTCATCCCAGGCCATGGCGGCGTGATGGACCGGGTGGACGGGGTCGTCCTCGCCGCGCTGGTCACCGCAGGGCTCGGCATTGCCATGGCCGGGGAAACGGTTGCGGGAGGTTTCCTCACGCTGATGGCCGCACCGTGAAACGGGTCGTTCTCCTGGGGGCGACCGGCTCGGTCGGCACGTCAACTGTGGCTGCCGTGGAGGCTGGCGCGTTTCAGCTGGTGGGGATTTCCGCACAATCCAACGTGGACGCACTCTGCGCCCTTGCGGAGCGCTTCCGCCCGGAGATGACGGTGATCGGCGACCCGGCGAAGGCTGGCGCGCTGGAAGCCCGGCTGTCGCCACTTGGCCTTTCCTGCGCTGCAGGGCCTGCGGCGGTGGAGGCACTGGCGGCCATGGACGCAGATCGCGTTGTGATCGCAATTCCCGGATTTGCCGCGCTGCGACCCGCTTTGGCGGCGGCCGCGGCGGGGGTCACCATTTGTCTTGCCAACAAGGAATGCCTTGTTGCCGCGGGACACCTGGTGACGGCAGCGGCGGCCCGGTCCGGCGCAACCATCCTGCCGGTGGATTCAGAGCACAATGCCATCTTCCAGGTCTACG
>JBCDFB010000055.1:0-11125 GCA_039178655.1 Pseudomonadota bacterium
CAGCCGGCCACGCAGTTGTAAAAGCGGCCCATATCCGGATCTTCCGGATCGCGGAACAGCTCCTTGTAGTCGCCCAGCTGAGTGACTGATTTCAGGTCAGGCGCCAGCGCGTTTTCACCCTCCACAAGGTAGCGCGGGACAAACCACCCCTCGATGGCATCAGGAAAAGTCGCGCCGAGCCGGGTCACCTTGCCTTCCGCTTCCGCGTCCAGGAACGCCTGGGCTGTGTTGGCGGTCCACACCTCCATGATGATGTCGATGTCGCCGCGGGCGAGGCCCTGGTTCATGATCAGCGTTTCGCCGGGGATCGCCTCCGTCTCGCACCCGTAACCTTCTTCCAGGATGAACTGGGCCACAGCGTTGTGGAACGCTGCCGAGTCGTAGGCGTACCCCGCGAAGTTGATCTCCCTGTCGATGGGGCACTCGGCCCTGGCATCGGTGGTTGCAGTAAGGCTTGCCGCGGCCAAGGCGCCGGCAGCCACAAAAGCGGCACGAATTTTCATTACCGTTATCGTCCGTTTGGAACGTCGTTAAGCTGAGCCTAGCCAACCGGCGCGCTGCATATCAAACGAATGTGGGTTGCGACCGGTCGCCGCGTGCCTTCAGCCGCCCCGGTAGAGTTCGCCATAGGCGTTGAAATCTGCCGCGTAGGCCGCGCGAATTGCCGGGGAAGACCGTTCATTCACAAACACTTGCGGGTCCGGAAAGCGCCCGTCCGCGAAGGCGCCACGGGTGATTTTCGCCTCCTCGGGCTGCGGACCAAGGGCCTCAGTGACCGCCTCGTCGGTGAAATGGTGGTGGCCGGACCGCTCAAGAGCATCCCAATCCACCGGCCGCGCCACTTCGCAAGGCAAGCTGTCGCAAAACTTGCGGAATGTTTCGATGGGCACGCGCTGGCCCACGAACCTTTCTTCCCCGTCGACAAACTGCGGCGACATATGAAGGTTCACTGGGCGTGATTGGCCAGCCTCGGCCGCGGCAACCATGGTGAGGTGCTCCATGAACGAAATCCCCCGAAGCGGGTCCTCGCCACGGTCGGCAAGCCAAGCGTCCACTTGGTTCCAATGGGTCTTGACCCAGTGATTGCGCCCATTGACCGCGCCCCTTTCGGCGAGGATCAGAAAGGCACTCACGGCCCGCCGCCACGGATCGCGCACCACCTTCACCCCGGTATGGCTTCCCGAGCGCAGCGCAGCCCAAAGGTCATGCCGGTAGCCGGACCGGGCTTTGTAGACCTCAAGCTCGTAGCGGTGGATCCAGCGGCCGTAAGCCTGCGCCTGCGCCAAAAGGCCCACCTGTGCGAAGAACCATTTGACGACCAGCGTGCAGCCGGCCTTTTCGCTCCAGAACAAGACCAGTGGAAAATCAGGGTGATAAAGGGGCGTGCGTGTGCGCAAGCATCGCGGCGGCTTCCTGAGCGAGAGGAGCTTGCGGAAGGGCGCGCGCAAAACGATGGTCATTCTCCAGCGATTGTCATTCTGCGGAGAGGCGTTGCCGCGATGCCGTGGCGCGGTCGCCCGAGGGGAGCTATAAACACTGAGGCAGGCAACGTCGGGAAGTGCCCGGCATCACCTGCACTGGCAGCAGCAGGAAAAACACGTTGAGAGACACAAGGTGATTTCCGACCTTGCCCCGGTCTTGGCCAAAACTGATGCGCTCGTGTTCGCCGCCATTGCAAGCGTTGTTGCTTTGGCCGCGCTCAACCGCAAGGGCCGCCCGGTCACCCGCAGCCGCACATTCGACGTGGGGCTGTCGGCTCTCCTGTTCGTGGCTCTTGGGGTGCGTTTTGCAATTCTTGCGTTTCTGGCGCTGTCAGTTCCGTCGGCGGTTCTACCCGGCGCGACGCCAACGGCCGTGTCGGCGTTTGCCAGCATTTGCGGTGTTTGTGCGGTTCTCGGCTTCGTCTCTCACCGCGGCAGCTTGGGGCTGCGCGTTGCCGGGGCATGCGCGTTTGCCCTTGCCAGCGTGATCGAAGTGACGTTCCGGGCAGCCTACGCGCCGACCACGGTGATCACGGTGGTCGACGCCATCGCCTCCATTGCACTGGCGGCCGCGACAGGCCTCATCGCGGCCTACTTCTGGATCTACCGAACCGCGACGCCGAGCCCCCTCGGCCGCGACAAACGCCCGTTCGACTACTAACGCCTGGCGCGTTAGTGCAAGCTCACGGTGGTGAGGTTGTGCTCCATCGCATTTGCAAGCACCGCCTGGGGGGTGTCGGCCAGTACGATGGGCGTCCCGGCCGCTGACAGAAGCGCCCAAATGTCCATACCAGGCTCAATGTCCGGGGCGCCGGGGAAGACAGTCTGCACGTCCTCAGAGCGCAACTGACGCACATAGGCCACATGGCCCTCACCCAAGGCTGCAAGCTGCTGCGCGCTCATGGCGCTCGACGTCGGCGTCGGCCGGGTGTCGTGACGGGCGTTATCGGTCATATCATTACTCCTTCACGTCACA
The DNA here is from genome assembly GCA_039178655.1 of Pseudomonadota bacterium. Lineage (GTDB taxonomy): Bacteria > Pseudomonadota > Alphaproteobacteria > Rhizobiales > Amorphaceae > Acuticoccus. The sequence continues at coordinate 2,458 of JBCDFB010000055.1, forward strand.
TCGTGGCGCGAGTGCCGAGGCACAGCGCCCGCGTACCAAGCTTTTCGAGTCAGCCAGATGAGGCTGGTCCGAAGCTTGGCGTGACAACAGTTACGTGGTGACGCACCCTGCCGGTCAACCCATCGCCATGTGTCGCACCACACCAAGTGCGCCGTGGCTCAGCGACGAGTTGTCCGGTCAAGACACTTTCGGCCGGTCTCAAGAACCGCCGGCGCCGATCTCGATGGTTTTCACGGTTCGCTGCGGTTCCGGCCGCACAAGGTCGATGGACAGCAGCCCGTCGGCCAGGCTCGCAGCCACGATTTCAATCCCCTCGGCGAGCACGAACGCGCGCTGGAATTGTCGTGCAGCGATCCCCCTGTGCAGGAAGCGCCGCCCTTCATCGCCCTCAGATGACTGTGCCCCGCGGATGACGAGTTGGTTGTCTTCCACGGTCACATTGAGCTGATCACGCGTGAAGCCGGCAACCGCGAGCGTGATGCGCAGGCGCTCGCCGTCGTTCGTGGTGACGCGTTCGATGTTGTAAGGCGGGTAGCCGTCGCTCCCGCTTTTCGTGGCGCGGTCCAACACGCGCTCGATATCTTCAAAGCCGAGCAGCAGCGGGCTCGACAACGTCGTCATTCGCGACATTCATCCGATCCTTCATCAGCGACCGTGCGTCGGACCCCTCAGGCATCCGAACCTCCCCGATATTGGGGATCGATGGCCCGCCAACAAGCCCTTAAAGGGCGCAGTTCATCTCTCGGTGGGCCGCCGCTGCGCCCTTGCCCACAAATCGGGGCGGCGAAGGGCGGTGAGGCGCTCCCGCTCGGCGCGGCGGAAGTCCTCCACCTTCCCGTGGTCGCCGCCCACCAGCACATCGGGGATGGAGCGCCCCTCAAACACGGCAGGCTTGGTGTACTGCGGGTGTTCCAGCAGACCGTCGGCAAAGCTCTCCCGCTCGGCGGACTGCGCATTGCCCATCACCCCGGGGAGGAGCCGCACGACGGCATCCAGAAGCGCGAGAGCGGCCGTTTCCCCGCCCGACAGCACAAAATCGCCGATGGAGACTTCTTGAAGGTCCCGGGCGGCAACAACGCGCTCGTCAACCCCCTCGAACCGGCCGCAAATGATGGTGACACCGGGCCCGGCTGCGAGACTTGCCACATACGCTTGGGTGAGCGGCGCGCCGCGGGGGCTCATGAGAAGGCGCGGCCCCATACCGCCGGCCTCATCAATGGCGCGGGCGAGAACGTCAGCACGCATGACCATTCCGGGGCCGCCCCCCGCGGGCGGTCCGTCCACCGTACGGTGCTTGTCCGTCGCGCTCGCCCGGATATCCCAGGTATTGAGCGAAAAGACACCGGCGTCCAAGGCGCGCCCAGCCAGGGCATGGCCAAGGGGCCCGGGGAACATCTGCGGATAAAGGGTCAGGATGGTCGCCTGAAAGGTCACCTTGCCGGCGGCCCGGCATCCGGCCCCTCGCCGCTTTCTTGCGAAGGCTCGCCATCGTCCAAAAGACCCGGCGGCGGATCGACGAACACCACTCCCCGCTCAACGTCCACCGTGGGCACGGCCGCGCGGGTGAACGGGACGAGGAGCGAGGTCTCCCCGGCAATCTCCATGAGGTCGCCCGCGCCGTAGTCCACGATCGCGCGCACCGTGCCGAGTGCGGCGCCATCCACATGCACCGCGCTCAGACCGATCAGGTCCACATGGTAAAACTCGTCCTCCTCCGGCCGAGGGAGCCGTGCGCGCGGTATGCTGAGCTCCGTGCCGTTTAAGGCATTTGCAGCATCCCGGTCCTCGACCCCCTCAATTGCCCCAACAATTGCTTTGCCGGACTGTTTGATGCGGGTCAGCTTCACCGTGCTGCCTGACGGTGTGGTGAAGGGATTGTATCTGCGCAGTGCCAGCGGATCTTCGGTGAAGACGCTGAGCCGCACCTCGCCCCGCACACCGTGGGGCGCACCGATCCGTGCCATCACCACAGCCTTGTGCGCAGGCGCATGGACCTTGCCGGGCGCGGAAGGCGCAGCGTCCGAATGCCGAGGCGGGCGCTCAGGCGAGCGCTTGCGCCCTGACATAACCTTACGCTTCAGCGCCTTCCGCCGGGGCCTCCGCGGCCTCAGCGGCGCGCTTGCTGCGCTCCTCGGCACGCTCCTGTGCCTTTTTGCCAGGCTCGGCCTTTTTGGGGTTATTGCGCGCAGGGCGACCTTTAATGCCGGCCTGGTCCAGAAAGCGCAAAACCCGGTCGGTGGGCTGGGCGCCCTGATCAAGCCAATGGCGCACGCGCTCTTCCACAAGCGTCACGCGCTCGGGATGGTCCTTGGCCAGCATCGGGTTGTAGCTGCCCACCTTTTCGATGAATCGGCCGTCGCGCGGGGCACGCACGTCGGCAATGACGATGCGGTAGTAGGGGCGCTTCTTGGAGCCGCCGCGCGCGAGGCGGATTTTGGTAGCCATTTTTCGTCTGTTTCTCCGGTTGGTTCAGTGTCTGGTGAGAGGCGTCATGTCGTGAAGGTGGCGCACAACGGGGCCGTCGGGCACGTGGCCCGCGTCGGCCGGCTGGGTGCCGAGCCGCTCTGCCACCCGCAGCGACGCCGTGTTCTGCGGATTGATAAGGCTGATCAGACGGCGAAGGCCCTCCCCTCGCGCCGCGTCCCGCACCGCAAGGGCAGCGGCCGTCGCGTAGCCTTTGCCCCGCGCGTCCGGGTGAATGCAGTAGCCGAGTTCTCGCTCCGGCCAGTCGAGCGGGTGGAAGATGCCGCACCGGCCGACAAACACACCATTGTCGTCCTCAACGGCGTAAATGCCATAGCCGCGGAGCTCCCATTGGCCCACCATCCGCGCCATGCCGCGCCAAGCTTCATCGCGCTCCATGTGCCCGCCCATGAAGCGCATGGTGGCCGGATCGCCGTGCATTTGCGCCAGCCGGTCAAAGTGCCGCTCGCGAAACTGCGTGAGATGCACGCCCTCACCCTCAACCTCGGGCGGCATGGTCAAAGGCGCGCTAGCCGCTGCAAGGGCATCGCCGGTCAATGGAGCAAAACTCAATGGACCGTCTCCGCCGTCTCCGCGCCAGGCTGGGGATGGCGAAACACCAGCGATGGTGTGCCCATCAGCGTCACCTGACCGTCGTGGACTGCGCCCACCCGGCGCGCCACTGCTTGGGAGGGCAGGTTGCGCGGGTCGATGTAGCTGACGAGTTCCGGTGCGCCCTCGCCGAAGGCCCGGGCGCGGACAGCCTTCACAGCCTCGGTGGCGTAGCCGTGTCCCTGTGCTGAGGGGAGAAGCGCGTAGCCAATCTCGATCTCGTGCCAGCCTTCGGGGAACCACGCTCCGCCAAAGCCCAGATATCGGCCAGCCCTGTCGCGCAGGGTGTACATGCCAAAGCCCCGCAGCACCCAATGGCCGAGCCCGCTGGCAAACCGTGCGAAGGCCTCGGCGCGGTCGCACACGCCGCCGATGAAACGGGCCGTCCCAATGTCGGTCATGATCGTGGACGCTTCGTCTTCGTCGCCGGCGGCGGGCCGCGTCAGCACGAGGCGCTCGGTCTCCATGCGCTCAGGCATCGCAAAGCCGCCGAGCGCAGTCTGCCGCGCGGCCCGGCGACGCTCATCTGCAAGGCCCACCGGCGTCACGCGGAGATCGCCTTGGGGGTGGGCCGGTCAGCGCTCAGGTTGTGGACGAAACGGATGGCTTCCCGCCCGTCGGCGATGACCGTGCCGTCGGCCACGGCGCCCAGGCTGGATACAACCCGGAGCGAGGCCGCGTTGTCGCCATGGACGGCGCTGTAGACCTGGGACAGGCCCTGCTCGGCCGCCGCCCAAAGGACGGCGCGGGCCGCTTCCGTGGCAAATCCCTTGCCGCGCGCCTCGGGCAAGAGGTGGTAGGCAAGCTCGATCTCCCGCGCCCCGTGCGGCCGCGCAAGCCCCACAAAACCGGCAAGCGCCCCGTCGTACTCGACGGCGTAGAGCCCGTGCCCGCGAAGCGCCCAGTGCCCCGCAGCGGCCAGCATGGAGCGGGCAGCCTCATATGGCGTGGCCGGTCCGCCCATGGTGGCCAAGGAATGCGGATCTGCGAGGAAGACCGCATAGCGCTCAAAATGGTCTGACCGACATTGGGTGAGCGCAAGCCGCGCGGTGCGGATGTTGAGGGGCATCACCGTTGCTTCCAAGAGCACTGGCTCGCCCTTCACCTGGCGCGCGTCCACGACATAGCGCCACACCTCGTGCGGCTTGCCGGCCATATCGCAGTGCCCGTCGAGCGATGCACCTGCCGCGGCCGCGACCCGTTTGGACGGCTCGTTCTGGACCGCGATATAGCTCACCAGTGTCGGCACGCCGCGCCGCTCCGCAACGCCTGCCACAAGACGGGCGGCCCGGGTCGCAATCCCCCTGCCGCGCATGCCGGGCATCACGCCATAGGCGACTTCCACCTCAGGCTTGTCGTGGGGAAACCACAGGCCGCAGAAACCCACCATCTCGCCGTGATCATCCAAGATGACGTAACGGCCGAACCCGTTGATGCGCCAGTGGCCGGTGTCCGTAGCAAGGCGCTGCCACGCGCCACCGGCATCCACAGGTCCGCCGATGAACTTGGAGGACGGATCACCGTAGAGCTTCTGGTATGCCGGGGTGTGCTCCGGTCCGGGCTGGGCGAGGGTGATGCCGTCGCCGCTCACGGCGCGTGGCATCTCTAGGTTGTCAACCACCGCTGCCCGGTCGACTGCTTTGTGGGAATAGGCCATCACCGGCGCTTGCCTTTGCTGCGCTTGCCTTTGGCGCTGCGGCTGGAGGGTCCGGCCGGTGCGCCGCCAAGCCCCGGAAGGCCGCCGGGGACGCCGGGCAGTCCACCAAGGGGCGCCGGTCCGCCAAGGCCGGGTAAGCCGCCGCCCATTTGACGCGCGAGCTTTTCCATCTCCGCCGGGTCCATGGACGGGCCGCCGGCTGGCATTGCAGGCATCCCGCCCGTGCCGCCGGCCGGCATCTGCCCCATTCCACCCGGCATGCCACCCATCATACCGCCGAGCGCGCCCATCAGCCCACCCTTCTTCTTGCCCATGGCCTTCATCATGTCCGCCATTTGGCGGTGCATTTTGAGGAGCCTGTTCACCTCCTCCACCTTTGTGCCAGAGCCGGCGGCGATGCGCTTCTTGCGGCTCGCCTTCAAGACGTCAGGCTTGCGGCGCTCCTGTTTCGTCATGGAGTTGATGATGGCCACCTGCCGCTTGATGACCCGGTCATCAATCCCCGCGTCGGCCATCTGCTTTTTCGCTTTGCCAACGCCCGGCATCATGCCCATCAGCCCGCCCAGACCGCCCATCTTCTCCATTTGGCCAAGCTGCTCGCGCAGGTCGTTCAGGTCGAAGCCGCCCTTGGCCATCTTTTTGGCCATGGCCGCGGCCTTTTCCGCGTCCACATGCTCGGCCGCCTTCTCCACCAGGGAGACGATGTCGCCCATCCCCAGAATGCGGTCCGCCACGCGCTGCGGATGAAACTCTTCCAGCGCGTCGGCCTTTTCGCCGACGCCAATGAGCTTGATGGGCTTGCCGGTGACGGCGCGCATGGCAAGGGCAGCACCGCCCCGCCCGTCGCCATCCACACGGGTCAGCACCGTGCCCGTGACGCCAACGCGCTCATCAAAGCTCTTGGCAACGTTCACCGCGTCCTGGCCGGTGAGCGAATCCACCACAAGCAGGATCTCGTGCGGGTTGGTGGCGCGCTTGATGGCGTCCATCTCGTGCATCAGCGGCTCGTCGATATGGAGCCGGCCGGCGGTGTCCAGGATCACCGCGTCGTAGCCGCCAAGGCGCGCTGCGGTCATGGCCCGCTCTGCGATCTGCACCGGGCCCTGCCCTGGGACGATTTTCAGCGTCTCAATGGCGTTTTCTTCGCCCAGCACGCGGAGCTGCTCCTGCGCAGCCGGCCGGCGCGTATCGAGCGAGGCCATCAAGACCTTTTTCTTGTCGCGGGTCTGAAGGCGTCTGCCGATCTTCGCGGACGTGGTGGTCTTACCCGAGCCCTGGAGGCCCACCATCATGATGGCGACCGGCGGCGCAGCGGCAAGGTCGATGGGCACGGCCGTCTCGCCCAAAATGGCGACCAGCTCGTCATGCACGATCTTGACGACCATCTGGCCAGGGGTGACCGACTTCACCACCTCAACGCCGACAGCCTTTTCCTTCACCTTGTCGATGAATTCGCGCACCACCGGCAGCGCGACATCCGCCTCCAACAGCGCCCTGCGCACTTCGCGCAACGCCAGGTCCACATCGGAGGACGACAGCGCACCACGCTTGGTGAGCTTATCGAAAATGCCGGAAAGCCGGTCGGACAGGCTGTCGAACATGGCGCGCTCCAGGAGGACCGGCGCGCCCCTTGAGGGGACACGCAAAAAGCGCCCGCGGGCGCAACGCGCTGACGGGCGTGGCAGCTACCTACGAACGGCGCCTTGAAACGTCAACCTGCGCGCAGTCAGATCAGATCCTTGGCGCACTTGCACGACTTGGTGAGATGCGGCGTCAGCTCCCAAGGCTTGGCGCCGGCCAGCTTGTCTTCGCTGTCCACAATCACCCTCAGCTTGTCCTCGTGGCGCACCGAGATCCGCTCCACGAGAAGCCCGCCCTCCTCGCCATCGTCCAAATACCCGGCCTTGGGCGCCCGCCACCTGACGTTCACGAACACCCAGTAGGATAGCGCCGGCAACTCCTCGAACACGAAGCCGCCGCTGGCATCGCACTCCACATACCGCACCGCGCCGCGCACCCGCGCATAGGGAAGGTTGACGGTGTAGATCTCGTCCTTCGCGCGCCAAACCTTCATGGCCTCGTCGACGAGCTTCACGGCCGGGACCAGCGTCACCGTCTCGCCCGCGCAGGTGACGAGGCCGCCGCCCACCTGCCGCAAGAACGCTTGGCCGGCGACAATGCGCTCCCCCTTCTCGCCGTAGGGCAACACTTCCGCGCGGGTCAGATCGCTCCGGAGTTGGATGGGAAAAGCGGTCTGGCACGCCGCCAACACGAGGGCGATCGGCAAAAGGACAACGCGGCGAAAGGCGAAGCGTCCCATGACACCCCCTGATCGAACAGGGATAAATTTAAACTAAAGATTGTTTCACACGAAGGGGCATCGTGGAGATCGAGGCTGGAAACAGATTTTGTGCGGCAGCAATGCAACACGGCGCGCCCGTGCCCGTTGATCCGAGGGCGCAAGTCCGAGTTGCTGGCCCGCCCTATAGTCTCAGTGAGAATATAAGCCCGTTGCGAAAAGGGAGCGCCATGAAAGAAGAACCGGCCGCGCCGCGTGATCTCAACGTCGACCCCGAACTGGTGCGCATGATCGTGGCAAAGTCCCGCGCCGCGATGTTTCACATGCCCGATGCCGAGGACGACATGCCGGACACCGAACTGGAGCTCGACGGCGCAACGTCCATCACCACGGAAGACACAGGGCACCTGTCGGACGAGGCGATGCCAGATCAGTTCCGCACCGAGGCCGCGGCGATGATCGACAGCCTGAACGTCGACGAGCAGGCCGAGATTGTCGCCCTCGTGCTGGTGGGCCGCGGCGACTACGACATCACCGAGTTCACCCGCGCAGTGCAGGAGGTCAAACACACTGCAACCGGCCCGGCGAGCGGAAGGCTTTTCGAGATCGACATCTTCCCCAGCCACCTCGCCAACGGGCTGGATGCCTGGGAAACGTGGCGATCGCAGGAGCCATAACTGCCTGCTTTGGTGACACTATTTCGCAAGACAGATAGACGCTGTTAAGTTACACCTTCGGTGAAATAAAACTGTCGATCTGCTGGAGTAGCAAAGTGTCTAACCTCTTGCGCCTCATCTCATCGCGCTTTGGGCCCACCGTCATCACCGGCACGCCGGGTGACGACCGCCTGGTGGGAGAGGGGCTGTTCAACCTCTTCGACATTCGCGGGTTGGCCGGAAACGATACGCTGCGCGGCGGTGGCGGCTCCGATACGCTGGATGGCGGCCCGGGCGACGACGACCTGTTCGACACCCGGGGGAATGACAGCCTCGTCGGAGGCGCGGGTGACGACACCCTTGTAAGCGACGAAACCAACCTGGGCGGGGGCGGCTTCAACACACTTATGGGCGGCGATGGCGACGACCGCCTTGTCGGCATCAACGCTTTTCATGTGATGGATGGCGGCAACGGCCACGACACCATGATCGGCGGCAACCGGGCCGACACCATGGACGGAGGCGAGGGCGACGACAGCATCAACGGCGGCGGGGCTGCGGACCTGCTGCGCGGAAATGCCGGCAACGACAGCGTCGACGGCGGTGTGGGCAACGACAGCATCTTCGGCGACGACGGCAACGACACCCTTCACGCGGGCGAAGGCAACGACACCATTCAAGGCGGCGCCGGGCGCGACAGAATTGTCAGCAACAACGGCTTCAACAGTCTTTCGGGCGGCGCCAACGGCGATATTCTGATCAGCGGCGCATCCTTTGATACCCTGAACGGGGACGCGGGCGGTGATCGCCTCCAAGGAGCAGAGGGCAACGATAGGCTGTTCGGCGGTGTCGGCAACGACGTGCTTTTGGGAGGCGATGATAACGACCAGCTTTTCGGGGACGACGGGCAAGATTCGCTGATGGGCGAGGAGGGGAACGACAACCTCATCGGCGGCAAGCGCAACGATGTTCTGAACGGCG
>JBCDFB010000056.1:0-11118 GCA_039178655.1 Pseudomonadota bacterium
GGGGTCGCGCCGCCCAGATTGTTGAGGAGCGCCACATGGGGCCCAGCGCCGATGGCGGGGGCGAGGCGGTCAACAACCATCTCCATGGCCTCGCGCGCGGTGGAAAAGTTCACCTGCTCAATTCCCGCCTCGCCGTGGATGCCGAGGCCAAGCTCGGCTTTGCCAAGCCCGATCCGCTCCTCCTTGGGCGAGCCTGGGATGGTGCAGGTGTCCAGCGACATGCCGATGGAGACGACGCCTTTAATGACGCGTGTCGCCGCCTCCGTCACCGCGTCAAGGTCACTGCCGTCCTCGGCGAGAGCGCCGGCGATCTTGTGGACGAACAGCGTGCCCGCCACACCCCGCGGCTGGGGAAGGTCGGGAAGGGCAACGTCATCGTCCACCACCACCATGCTGACCCTGAGGCCCTGCGCCCGCGCACGCTCCGCGGCGAGGCCGAAATTCAGCCGGTCGCCGGTGTAGTTCTTCACGATGAGAAGGCAGCCCGCCTTTCCGGTGACGGCGAGGATGGCGGCAAGCACAGCGTCCACCGATGGGGAGGCGAACACCTCACCGCAAACGGCTGCGGTCAACATGCCTTTGCCCACGAAGCCTGCATGGCTCGGCTCATGGCCGGAGCCGCCGCCGGAGATGAGCGCCACTTTCGACTTATGCCAGTCGGTGCGCACCACCACCTTGATGAAGGGGTAGCCGTCCAGCCGGGCGAGCCGTCCACCCGCGGTCCGCAGCGTCCCGTCGATGGCTTCGGTGACGAGCGTTTCCTTGGTGTTGATGAACTTATCCATCGTTTCTTGCTCCTTAAGTCCCCGGCCCAAAGGCTGCCCTTTGCGGGGCGCCGGTCAGGCCACCCGGGCGCCAGCGGCGTCAAAGTACAGCGCGTTGCGCGGCGTGATGGCGACCGTGTCGCCTGGCTCCAAGTCGGTGTGCACATCCGTCAGCGTGACAATGTCGTGCCCCTCCAGCGACAGGTGGAGCCGTGTCTGGTCGCCCAGGTGTTCAACCCGTGAGACGGATGCCGGCTTGCCTTCGCCCTGGCGGATATGCTCCGGCCGAAGTCCGATGGTGGTTGCCGCATTGGGCGCACCGGCAAACAGGTGGGCCGGCAACGCGTTGATGCGCGGCAGCCCGAGGCGCGCTGCAACCGTCAGGCTGACAGGGTTCTCGTAGATCTCGCGCGGTGTGCCGAACTGCACGAGGCGCCCTTGATCCAACACGCCCACATGGCTTGCCATGGTCATGGCCTCGATCTGATCGTGGGTGACGTACAAAAGCGTGGCGCCGAGGCTGGCGTGGATGCGCTTCAGTTCAAGCCGGAGATCGGCGCGCAGCTTGGCGTCGAGCGAGGAAAGCGGCTCGTCCATCAGGTAGATGGCAGGGTCCCGCACCAGCGCGCGGCCGATGGAGACGCGCTGCATCTCCCCGCCGGAGAGCTGCGTTGCCTTGTTGGACAGCTTGTGGGCGATCTGCAGGACTTCCGCCACCGCCTGCACCTTGCGCGATATCTCGTCCTCTGGCGTTTTGAGGATGGGGGAGCGCAGCGGAAAGGCGAGATTGTCCCTGACGCTCATGTGCGGGTAGAGCGAATACTGCTGGAAGACCATCGCCACATCGCGCTGGGCGGGTGTTTCACCCACCACGGGGCGCCCGTCGATGAAGATGTCGCCGCTGTCGGGCCGCTCCAGCCCGGCGATGAGGCGGAGCGTTGTGGTCTTGCCCGCACCGGTGGGGCCTAGGAGGACGACAAACGCACCATCCGGCACAGTCAGCGCCATATCGTCCACCGCGACCGTTTTGCCGAAGCTTTTGCTGACGCCGCGCAGGACCACCTCAGCCATGGCCAAGCACCCCTTCGTTGAGCGCGGAGCGGATGGCCCTGCCGCTCTGGCGGTCAAACAGCGTCACAGTGCTGCCGTTGAAGAGGAGCCCGGGCGTATCGCCCACGCTGACCTGTGTTTCCGCGTCGATGCGTGCCTTCAGTTCGCCGTTGTGGGTTTTGAGCGTCACGATCTGGGTCGTTCCCAGGTATTCCACCGCGGTCACCTCGCCCCTGTAGGCGCCGTCGTCGCTGAGCGTGATGTGTTCGGGCCGCACGCCGTAGACCAAATCTCCTTCGAAGGGCTCGCGCATGGCCGGGATGGGGAGGGTTTGGTGATGCAGCGTCACCCCATCGCTGCCCGGATGGACGCTGCCGTGGAAGTTCAGAAAATTCATGGACGGGGAGCCGATGAAATCGGCCACGAACAGCGACGCAGGCTTGTCGTAGATGTCCTGCGGGGCGCCGAACTGTTCGATGACGCCGTGGTTCATCACCACGATCTTGTCGCCCATCTGCATGGCTTCCAATTGATCGTGGGTGACGTAGACGGTGGTTGCGCCCATGCGGTCGTGGAGGTTTCTGAGCTCCTCGGCCATCCTCTCACGGAATTCTGCGTCCAGCGCACCGAGCGGCTCGTCCATCAAAAAGCATTTGGGGTTGCGCACGATGGCGCGGCCGAGGGCGACGCGCTGACGATCGCCGCCGGAAAGACCGCCCACGGGCCGGTCCAAAATGTCCTCAATGCTAAGGATCCTTGCGACCTCTGCCACTTTCTCTCGGATGGCGGCGCGGCCCATGCCCTGGCTCACCAAAGGGTAGGCAATGTTCTTGCGCACGTTCATGTGCGGGTAGAGCGCGAACATCTGAAATACGAAGGCAATGTCGCGCTGGCTGGCAGGCTTTTGACCCACCTCCTCACCGCCAATGTAAATCTCGCCGGAGGTGGGAAGCTCCAGCCCGGCAATCATCCGCAACGTGGTGGTCTTCCCGCAGCCTGATGGACCCAGGAGCATGAAGAACTCACCATCCTGAATGGTGAAGGAAGAACCCTCCACTGCGGTGAAGTCACCAAACTCTTTGCGAAGGTCTTTGATGACGATCTCAGCCACCGCGGGAAACCGCGTTAGGGCCGAAGTCGTCGCGCAATGAAGACGTCATTCGGGAAAATGGCTGACGACGATGAACATCACAGTCCCCACCAGGATGACGAAGAAGGAGTAGGTATAGAGCGCCAGGACGTAGGGCTGCATGAGCATCACCACGCCCACGGCGATCATGATGCTGGCAACAAGCTCCCAAGGCCCGCGGCGCAGGCGAAAAAGGCCGGAAATGAAAGTCATTTGCGCACCGCGCCGAACGTGATCCCGCGCAAAAGATGCTTCCGCAGAAGTATGGTGAAGACCATGACCGGGAGCAGAAAGATGGTCGCCCCAGCGGCCACCGCCGGCCAGTCCTGCCCGCCCACACCGATGATGGTGGGGATGAAGGGCGGGGCGGTCTGCGCGTTGCCCGAGGTCAGGAGCACGGCGAACGCGTATTCGTTCCACGAGAAGATGAGGCAGAAGATGGCGGTCGCCGCAATCCCCGTTATGGCCTGCGGCAGCACCACTTTGTAGAAGGCTTGGAAGCGCGTATAACCGTCAATCAGCGCCGCTTCTTCGTATTCGCGCGGGATCTCATCGATGAAACCTTTGAGCAGCCAGACGGCGAGCGACAGATTGACGGCTGTGTAAAGCAAGATCATGCCAAGGTGCGTGTCGGACAGGCCCGCTGACCGGAACATCAAGAAGATGGGGATGGCGACGGCGATAGGCGGCATCATCCGCGTCGACAAGATGAAGAACAGGAGGTCGTTCTCTAGCGGAATTCGATACCGGGAGAAGGCGTAGGCGGCCAGGGTGCCCAGAAGGACTGACAAAAAGGTGGAGCCGAACCCGATGATTACCGAGTTTAAGAAGCGCTCGCCGTAGCGGGACGGGCCCACAATGGTCATGCCCTTGTCGTGGACAATCTCTTCGACCCAGTTCTGCGGCGGGTTGGCGGCAAGCTGCTCCGCCGTCTGCCGCGTCTGCGTGGTGAAGAGGTTGACGTACCCCTCCAGCGTCGGCTCGAAGATCACCTTGGGCGGATAGGCAATGGAGTCCGGTGAAGACTTAAATCCCGTGGCGATGATCCATAACAGCGGGAGCAGCGTGATGACCGCATAGGTGGCGACAAGAACACCCGCCACCCACTTTTGGGCGCTTGAGGGCTCGGTGACGGAAAAGCCGCTCATCGCTCTTTCACCTTGTTGAGCGCTTTCACATAAATGGACGCCAGACCGAATACTGTAACGAACAGGATGATTGCATAGGCGGACGAGTATCCGGTCCGCCACTTCTCGAATGCCTCGCGTTTCAAGTTGATGGAGGTGAGTTCGGTGACGGAGCCCGGCCCGCCGCCGGTGAGCTGCACCACAAGGTCGAACATCTTGAAGTTTTCAATGCCGCGGAAGAGGACCGCAAGCATCAGGAATGGCAGCACCATGGGCACCGTGATGGTCCAGAATTGGCGCCACTTTGACGCCCTGTCGCACGCAGCCGCCTCATAGATGCTTTCCGGGATGGAGCGCAGACCAGCAAGGCATATGAGCATGACGAAAGGCGTCCACATCCACGTGTCGACGATGACGATGGACCAGGGCGCCAACGCCACATCGCCGATCATTGAAAAGCTTGTCGGGTCGGTGCCGAACAGGAAAGCAACGCCATAGTTGAAGAGGCCGATTTGCGGCTGGTACAAAAATGTCCAGAAGTTACCGACCACCGCGGGGGAGAGCATCATCGGGAGGACGATGATGGTGGTCCACAAGTCGTTGCCTTTGAACTTGCGGTTGATCAGCCACGCCAGCGTAAAGCCGATGAGCACTTGGAGGAGCAGCGTCCAAAACAGGAAGTGCGCGGTGGCCTGCATGGTGAGCCAGATGTCGCCGTCGGTGAGGATGCGCTCGTAATTGCGCGTGCCCACCCACCGAACCTCGGCATTGGGCCGGTTCGCGCGGAAATTCGTGAAGCTCAGATAGATGGTCCACATCAGCGGGAAGATGTTGACCGCGAGAAGCAAAAAGATGGTGGGTGCGATGAAGAGCCAGGCGATGGCCCTGTCGGACAAGCCGCGCACCTGGCGCGCCATCCGCCGTGGCGTCGCTTCGGCCGCGCGGTCCATCGCTCCCTTCAACATGCGCGCGTTCCTTGATGCTTTGGGCGATGGCCGAGAATTCGGCCAGGGGCAATCGCCGTTTGCGAACCGGCATCATCACCGAAAATCCGCGCCTCGCCAGTGTTTTGCGGGGGCGGGATGCCGGGCAGCGTCACAGGACGCCCGGCCCGGTCTGCGGGGCACAGCAGACGTCACCGCCCGCCGTGCCGCGCGTTACTGGTGATGCAAGCGACTAAAGCTTGCCTTCGTCTTCGAATACTTCCGTCCAGTCTTCCACCAGGGAGTCCAGCGCCTCCTGCGCGGTGCCTTCACCGGCGATGACGTAGGTGTGCACGCGGTCCTGCATGGCGAGGAGGAGGGAGGCGTAGGCTGGCTCGGCCCAAAAATCCTTCACGATGGCCATGGAGTCCAGGAAGGTCTGCGCATAGGGCTGGCTGGTGGCAAAGTTCGGATCTTCCACCACGGCGCGCAGCGCGGAGTAGCCGCCCATTTCCCACCACTTCTGCTGCACTTCAGGCTGTGCGAACCACTTGATGTATTCAAGCGCTGCATCCTGCTCGTCCGAGTAGGAGACCACGGAAATGCCCTGGCCGCCAAGCTGCGCAAAGTGCCCGCCCGGGCCCGGAGGATTGGGGAAGTAGCCGGACTTTTCGCCGCCCACGTTAGGGTCAGCGTGCACACCTGGCCAGATGAAGGCGAAATTCATCTGCATCGCCACTTGGCCTGACTTATAGGCGTCGATGTTTTCAGACATGTACCAGTCCGACGAGCCGGGCGGTGTGCAGCACTCGTAGAGCTCTTTGTAGAACTCAAGACCGGCGACAGCTTCCGGCGAGTTGACGAAACCGTCCAGATCGTAGGGCTGATCAGGATTTTCGTAGAGGAAGCCGAAGTTGTAGAGGACGTTGGTGACGCCCATGGTGATCCCTTCGGACCCGCGCTCGGTGTAGATGGCAGCGCCGTAGACGGTGCGCCCGTCAATCTCACGGCCCTGGAAGAATTCGGCAATATCCTTCAGTTCCGCCTGGGTGGTGGGCACGGCGAGGGGACGGCCGTACTTTTCTTCAAACTCGGCCTGCAACTCCGGGCGCTCGAACCAGTCTTTGCGGTACGTCCAGCCCACCACATCACCGAACGCCGGCAGAGCCCAGTAGTTCGGCGTGCCTTTGGGCCATTCGGCGTAGCCGGTCACCGTGGCGGGGATGAAGTCATCCATGGTGATCCCTTCTGCATCGAAGAAATCATTGAGTTTGACGTAGTGTCCTGCCTCAGCGCCCAGGCCGATCCACTGGCTGTCGCCAATCATCAGGTCGCAAAGTTGGCCGCGGGAGTTCAGCTCATTGAGCATCCGATCGGCGAAATTGGGCCAGGGGACGAACTCAAAGCTCATGTTGTGACCGGACTCGGCCTCAAAGTCCTTGGAAAGCTCCACCAGAGCGTTCGCCGGGTCCCATGCGGCCCAGCACAGCGTGAGGTCCGCCGCGCGGGCAGACGTTGCCCCAACGCTCACCGCGGACGCGGCGGCGAAGACGGTCGCCGCCAGAAGGTTTGCCTTTTTCATTGAGATTGTCTCCTCCCGTTGGGCCGACGCATCTGCCGTGCGTTCTGGGCACTGCGCCGCGCGCAGGAACTCTGTTGGACATATCTGAGGTACGTACCTCTTGTCGAGCGTTAATTTGCCGCCAATCTGGCGGCCGCGCCCGCCCACGCCGCTTAAGGGAGGTTTTCGCGCACGATCACATCAATGCGGACCCGCTCCTGCGCCTCGAATATGGGCTGCCCGTCGCACAGCCCTTTCAGCGTCCTGAGGGCGCTGCGGGCAAGGTGCCCCACATTCTGGGCGATCACGGCCGCAACGTCGTCGTCAATAAGCGCTTGGTGCATCGCGGGCGTCAGCTCGTGGGCGATGACCGTGAGGCGCGGCAACTGGCCAGTGCGCCGGAGCGCATTAAGCAGCGCCGTATTGCCAGACCCCATGGAGTAGACGCCAGCAAGCTGCGGCCGGCCGTGGCACACCGCAGCAATAATGCGCTCCATCCGGTCTCGGTCGTCATAGGCTTCTACAGACGGCAGCGGGACAAGGTGAGGGAAGCTCTCGCGCATCACCGCGTCAAAGCCCAAGCGCCGCTCCAAGCTGTCGCGCGAGCCCATGGAATTGCTGACCACCAGAATGTCGCCAGGCCGGTGCACGAAGCGTCCCATGAGCTGCCCGGCGGTCCGCCCGGCTGCAACGCTATTGATGCCCACAAAGTGGTCGCGCTGGGAGTTCGGAAGGTCTGACACGACCGTCACCACCGCAAGGCCCGCGTCCTTTAGCCGGGCGACAGCGTCGCGCACCTGGGGCGTTTCGGGAACCATGATCGCAACGCCGTCAAGGTGCGTTGCATGCAGCCTTTCCAACGTGCGCACGATGGCGTGGGGGTCGTGCGGCGGCACTTCCACAATCCTGAGCATGGTGCGATCGCCCAGCGGTGAGGCGTAGGTTTCTTTGAGCGCTGCTTTGATGGCGAGGGCGAATTGGCTGCGTCCCTGGGGCAGCACGAAGGCCAGACGATAAAGCCTTTGGCGGGCAAGATTTGCCGCGTAGGTGTCGCGCACATAACCCAGCCGGTCCACAGCAGCGTTGACCTTGGCAATGGTCGCCTCGCGCACGCCCTTGCGCGCGTTCAGCACGCGGTCCACCGTCGCAAGGCTCACGCCCGCCTCTTTGGCAATGTCGTGGACGGTGGGTTTGATCACGGGCGCTCCTTTGAACCGGAAGCGGTAAAGGCGGAGCTGAGGTACGTCAATCAAGCGTGGCGCTCAGAAGGCTCCCATCGCGGCCGGGCTGCGGCGCTGCTCCTGGCCAATCGGCTTCCGATCCCATCGGAACGCCTCTAAAGGAGGACGCAGACAGTCACCGGGTTCTCGGCGGCGCTTTTGCGGTCCTGGGCGACCTTGATAGGGTGGCGCAATCGGCGGTGTTTGGGGCGCGGGCGAAGGCGTGCTGAGGCCCCCAGAACGGAAGAGCATGTTTATGGTTGATCAGACGACGTCTCAGACCCTCTTTTCGTTGCTCGACCCTGACGAGATGGACATGAGCGTCGTCGTGTCTGACCCGCACCAGCCCGACAATCCGATGATCTTCGTCTCCGATGCCTTTGAGGAGCAAACCGGTTACGGGCCGGAGTACGCCGTCGGCCGCAACTGCCGGTTTTTACAGGGACCTGAGACCAACCCGCGCGCCATAGAAGCCATCCGCCACGCCCTGAGCGCGCAAACCCGCTTCGTCATCGACAGCGTCAATTATCGCAAAGACGGTACCAAGTTCCTCAACCGGCTGCGCATCCGCCCCCTGTTCGACGAAAACGGCGACATCCTTTACTTCATCGGCGCGCAAAACCCGGTCCACTAAGCGGCGGAGGCAAGCGGCGAAAGCATCGGCTGCCGGACGGCGACAATGTCCTGGAAGGCGTCGGCGAAGCCGTTCAACTGCGCGTCGGTCAGCGCGACCGAGAGCGCCATGAAACCGCGCCGCGCGATGTAGTAGCCCCGGTCGAGCAGATCGAAGAAGACGAGCTCTTTTAGCCGATCGTCGCTGTGGATGAGGTCGCGTGGCGTGCGGATGGGGCGAGCCGTCCCGTGCAGCGCCAGCAGCGAGCCTTCGCCGGTAAAGCTCAGCGCCACGTCGGCGGATCGGCAGATACCGTTCAGCCGTTCGCGCAACACCTCGCCGCGCCTGTGCAGATCTTCGGCGATGTCTGGCGTGAACGCTTCGCTCAATGCTGCAATACCGGCGTGCATGGTGAGGGTGTTGTTGTTGAATGTGCCGGCATGGGGGAGGGCATCGGCGCGCGCAGGGTCGTAAAGGTCCATGAGGTGGGCCGCTCCGCCGAATGCGCCGAAGGACATGCCGCCGCCCACCCATTTGCCGAGCGTCATGAGGTCCGGCCGGACCCCGTGGAGCGCTCCGGCGCCTGATCGGCCGAAGCGCGAGGTCATCACCTCGTCGAAGATGAGCAGCGCGCCGGTCTCCAAAGTCGCCTCGCGGAGCGCCCGCAAGAAGCCGTCGGCAGCCGGCAGGGCGCCCGAAGCGCCCAGCATGGGCTCCACAATGACGCACGCGAGGCTATCGCCCGCCTGCCTGATCATGGCGCATGCCGCCTCGCCGTCGTTGAACGGTGCGGTGAGGTAGTGGAACGGTGCGTTGATGGGGCTGCCGCCACCGCCGAAGTAGAGGACGCCCCCATGGTAACCGCCGGCGAACACCATCACCTTGTCGCGGCCCGTTGCGTAGCGCGCGGTGGCGATGGCGAGGAGGTTGGCCTCGGTGCCCGAGTTGGTGAAGCGAACGCGCTCCATGGCCGGAAACCGCGCGACCACTTGACGGGCGAATTCTGCCTCCGTCTGCGTGTTGGCGCCAAGGTTGAGGCCACCGTCGATGGCACGGTGAAGCGCCCGCACGATGGCCGGATGGGAGTGGCCGAAGACCCCGGCCGTGTACTCGCCCAAAAGGTTCACCAGCGCGTGGCCGTCATGATCGTAGAGCAGTGCGCCCTCGCCACGGGCAGCGCGGAAGGGGAAGGGGCCGTGGAAGAGGACTGTGCGGGTGTTGCCCCCCGGCAGGTGTTGCACCGCCTCAGCATGGATGGCGAAGGATTGGGGGCGCTTCGCAGCGTAGGATGAGCGCGCTTCGCTCAACGCGTCGTCAATCTCGATGTTGCGCATATCTGCGCCTCCCAGTTGACTGCCGGGCGGAAAGGTCAGCCGGACGATCGCTGCGATGGCCGATACCACACTCCCGTGCTGCTGGGAGTTGAACAACCTGTCCGCATGGTAAGCTGTCGACCGCCGGTGCCCGCTTTACTTTTCAAGGCGACGCAGCAACGGCGGAGCCAGCAGCATGACACACCCTGCAACGTCTTCAACCACGCGCCGGGCACTCCTTGCCGGCGGTGCGGCCGTCGCCGGTCTCGCCGCCGCCGGTCCCACGTTTGCCGCAACCGGCACGGGACCGGGCGCCCACATGCGCGAGCGGGCCACTGCGCTCCTCAACGCATTCGATGACCAGCAGCGCGACCGCGCGGTCTTTCCCTTTGAAGGCAACAGGCGCAAGGCGTGGAATTTCATGCTCGGCTCGCGCAAAGCGCCTGGCGTGGCGCTGGAGGACATGACGCCCGACCAGAAAGTTGCCGCCATGGACCTTTTGGGATCGGGCCTTGGCGAGGCGGGAATGCTGAAGGCCGAGCGCATCATGCTCCAGCAGGACATTATGCGCGATGAATGGGGCAAGGGCTCGCCCGACCGCAACCGCGAGCGCTTCTCCGTCCAGATCTACGGCGAACCCTCCGCCACAGCGCCCTGGACGTTCAGGTTCGAAGGTCACCACCTCTCGGTCACCTTTACGATGGTGGGCGACGAGATTGTGAGCGTCACGCCATCGGCGTTCTCTTCAGAGCCGAACCCGGTCCCGTCCGGCCCGCACAAAGGGCTGGTTGTTCTGGAAGAGGAGAACATCGGCCGAGCCATCTTCGGCGCCATGTCGCCGGGTGAGCGGGAGCGGGCGCTGATCCGTGCGTCGTCCTTTGGCAACATCATGTCCACCCGTGGCCGCGAAGCCCGCGTGGGCGCCCAGCGGGAGGGGATTGCGCTTGCCGACCTCTCCACCGGCCTTTCCGACGAGATCATCAGGCTCATCGAGGTGTTCAGTTCCGACAACCTGTCTCCGGCACTGAAATCCCGCGAGGAGGCGCGGCTGCGCGAGGGTGATTTGATGGGCGCCCACTTCGGCTGGGCAGGGGACGACCGAGGGCCGGGGTCCATCTACTATAGGATCACCGGCGACACCTTCCTCATTGAGTTTGCAACGCTGCGCAATCAGCCGCTCCACCATCACGCGGTGCGCCACGACATTGCCCGCAACTACGGCGATCACGCACTCTAGCCCACACCCGGCACGTGCCGTCGCCAAGTTGAGGCGCGTCGGCCTGGAGCGCGCCTCTTCCGGTCAGCGCACAAAGACTGATGCGCTGCCGCCCGTCCGTGCTTAAGTCTGAGCGGCTGAGCTGGACGGGGAGGCGGGCGTGTCGCGGATCTTCATTTTGGACGGGCACCCGGGAGAGACC
>JBCDFB010000057.1:0-11005 GCA_039178655.1 Pseudomonadota bacterium
GCGACCAGCCCTTTGGGAGCGAGGCGCGCTTTGGCTTCTCGCCCTCTTCTGCGGCCATCTCCACATACGGGCCGAAACGCCCGGTTTTCATGGAGATTTCCTGGCTGAAGTCCGGATGGACGCCGAGAATCTGCGGCCCTTCAACCTGCGGGGCGGCGTTAGGGTCATCGCCCAATTGGCGCGTGAAGTTGCATTCAGGGTAGTTGGAGCAACCGATGAACGCGCCGTACCGGCCGTTCTTTAAGGAGAGCTGACCACCGCTGCAGGCGAGGCAGATCCTCGGGTCGGTACCGTCGGGCTTTGGTGGAAAGATGAGCGGGGCAAGGTCCTCGTTAAGGGCATCCAGGACCTGCGCTGTGCGCACGTCCATGACCTCGCCGATCTGACGCGAAAACTCCTGCCAAAACTCTCGAAGCACTGCCCGCCAGTCGAGCCGTCCGTCTGAGATGGCGTCGAGCTTTTCTTCAAGCTGCGCGGTGAAGCTGTACTCAACGTAGCGCTCGAAGAACGATTCCAGGAACGCCGTCACGATGCGCCCTTTGGAGCCGGGGATGAGGCGCTTCTTGTCGATGCTCACATATTCGCGGTCCACCAGCGTGGCGAGCGTTGCGGTGTAGGTGGACGGCCGGCCGATGCCGAGCTCTTCCATCTTCTTGATGAGCGTTGCCTCGGTGTAGCGGGGCGGCGGCTCTGTGAAGTGCTGGCTCGGTGTCACCTTCTCGCGCTTGAGGCGATCCCCCTGGCGCATGGCGGGCAGGCGCTTGTCGTCATCATCGTCCGCGGAAGGGTCGTCCGCGCCTTCCATGTAGGCCTTGATGAACCCCTCAAAGACCATGACCGAGCCGGTGGCGCGCAGCCCGATGGTCTTGCCGCCCTGCTCGGCGGAGATGTCCACGGTGGTGCGTTCGAACTCCGCGGAGGCCATCTGGCTCGCCACTGCGCGCTTCCAGATGAGGTCGTAAAGGCGCGCTTCGTCCTCGCCCAGGTGAGCGCGCATCTGGCTGGGTTTGCGCATGACGTCGGTGGGCCTGATCGCCTCGTGTGCCTCCTGCGCGTTCTTTGCTTTGGTGGCGTAGTGACGGGCCTTTTCCGGAAGGAACTTTTCGCCGTAGTCAGCGCCCACCACCTTGCGGATGGCCGCGATCCCTTCAGGCGCCATCTGCACGCCATCGGTGCGCATGTAGGTGATGAGACCAACCGTCTCCCCGTCAAGGTCGATGCCTTCGTAAAGGCGTTGGGCCACCTGCATGGTGCGTGCGGACGAAAAGCCCAACTTGCGCGAGGCGTCCTGCTGGAGCGTCGACGTGGTGAAGGGCGGCGACGGGTTGCGCCGTTGGGGCTTGGCTTCCACCGATGCGACGCTGAAGGACGACCCCATCAGGTGGGTGACGATGGCGTTTGCCTCGTCCTCGGTCTTGATGGCGAGACGGTCCATCTTTTTGCCGTCAACCACGGCAATGCGGGCCTCGAACGGGTCGCCGGCGGGCGTCAAAAGGCTGGTGATGACCGACCAGTATTCCTGCGGGACGAAGCGCTCGATCTCCGCCTCGCGGTCGCACACCAGGCGTAGTGCCACCGACTGCACGCGGCCTGCGGAGCGCGCACCGGGGAGCTTACGCCACAGGACAGGGGAGAGGTTGAAGCCCACCAAGTAGTCGAGCGCGCGGCGGGCGCGGTAGGCGTCCACCAAATCGGCCTCGATGTCCCGCGGGGCGGACATGGCGTCGAGCACGGCCTGCTTGGTGATGGCGTTGAAGACGACGCGTTGGACGGCCTGTTGTTTGAGGGCCTTCTTCTCCTTCAGCACTTGAAGCACGTGCCAGGAGATGGCCTCGCCCTCCCGGTCAGGGTCGGTGGCGAGGATGAGCCGATCGGCCCCTTTCACCGCCTTCACCAGCTCGCCGATCCGCTTGGAGGACTTCGCGTCCACCTGCCAGATCATCTCGAACTCATTGTCGGGGTCGACCGAGCCATCCTTAGGGGGAAGGTCCCTGATGTGCCCATAGGATGCGAGCACGTGATAATTGCTGCCAAGGTATTTGTTGATTGTTTTCGCCTTGGCCGGCGACTCCACCACCACAACGTTCATCGGCTCCCCCAACCCACGCCGAGGCACATAGAGAGCGCCAGGGGCCGGTGCAAAGGGGTATGTGCTGAATTTGCCGCCGTCAGCGTTTACGCATTGATCAATCTGCACCCTCAATGGTAGAAATATAATCGGCAAGGTTGAGAACAGGCTGGCTTGTCACTGTTCGCCCTGCCAATCCCATCAACGGAACACGCCGCATCAAACCGGAGGGCCACCGCACCATGAGCATTCATGAAGGAAAGGCAGCGCGGGTCGTGGACAAGCCGCCGCTGGATGCGCTCGTCGTGTCCTCCGCCGATGCAGCCCAGTATGTGGAGCGCATGTGCACCGAACTTGCCGGGTTGTCGGACCGCGCCGGTCTTGGCTTCTTAGCGTATCTGCTGGAGGTCGCGCGGGAAGAGGCGGTTCTCCACTGCGACAGTGCCTCCCACGGTGGACAGGTGCTCCATGGGGAGGTGCCACCCATGAAGCCTGCATCCTGAACGGGCGGGGCCCCGCCCCGCATCCCGGCTCAGGGCCTTTGCCCTGGAGATCGACCGAAGGGGCCCGGCGCCGAATAATTTGCCGAGGGGGCCCGTCGTATCAAACCGACCAGAGAAGCTTTGCCCAGCTACCGGCCAGCGGGGCTTCGCCCATTGACTGACCACAGGGGCTTCGGCTGCTGACTGGCCATAGGGGCTTCGTTCCGCAGATCGCGGACCCAGCTTTTTCCTGCCATCCGGCCCATGTGACTGGCCGCTGAGCGCTGGTCGCCCGCAACGCCGCGCCGCTGGCCGCCCGGGTCGCGGGGCCGTGCGGCCTGCCGGCAGGTTTGCTGTGCGGTCCGTCGGCCGGTTTGCGATACGGTCCGCCAGCCGACTGTCCAGAGCGGCTTAATCCGGCAGATAAAAGACCCGGCCTTTTCCTGGCTCTCGGCCCGTGGGAGGGGCCGTCAGGTGCTGATCGGCGCCAACGGCGCGCCACTGGCCACCTCGGTCGGGGGCCATGCGGCCCGCCGACGTGTCTGCCATGCGGTCCGTCGGCCGGTTTGTTATGCGGCCCGCCAGCGTGGTTGCGAGGCGGTCCCTCGGCCGATTTGCCGCGTGGCCTGTCGGCCGGTTTGCGTTGCAGTCCGTCGGACGGATTGCCGTGCGGCCCATTGACCGGTTTGCTACGCGGCCAGGCGGCCGGTTTTTTGAAGAACCGCCGACAGGAAGCTTAAGCTTCTCTCCGCTTCATCAATCGTGCCGCACTCCACCGACAGCGGAATGACGCGGTCCACCGGGTCAAGGATGCGGATCACCCGCTCCCAATCGATCACACCTTCACCGCAGGCGCACCCGACGGGTGTTCCGGTGACCTTGCCGCGTTCAGCCTCCGAGTGGGCGTAGCTGATGTCCTTGGCGTGGACATGGTGGACCCTGTCTCGGACCGCTTCCAACGCATCGTAGGGATCTTCAACTCCGGCCAGATAGGCATTTCCAGTATCCCAGTTCACCTGGATGTGGGGCGAGGGGACCAGATCGACGATGCGCAAGAGGCCTTCGCTGGTGCGGGTGTAGATGCCGTGCGCCTCCACGCAGACCACAACGTTATGCCGGGCAGCGACCTGCGCTGCGCGGCGCAGCGAGTAGCGCATCGCATCGTGGGCCTCCTCGTCGTCCATCCACTCGGGCTTGAGCATCTCGTCCGTGTTGAGAAACCTTGCCCCTACGAAGTGGGCCTGCACTGCCGCGCGGGTGAGCCGCGACACCGCCGCTTCGGGCTTCATGAGAGGGCTGTGTGCGGAAAGGCTCAAAACGCGCACGCCGGCCGCGTCGCAAATCTCCTTCATCAGAAGGGGATCCTCCTCCATGGAGAAGGAGTGGAAGTAGCCGACCTCGCTCAGAAGGCCCCAACCTGTGTGCACCATCGGCTCGATGAAGGCGTAACCGAGCTTCGCCGCTACCGAGACACCGGCCCGAAAGTCCAGGTCGGCCGACCGGACGAACTCCATGTTCACGCAGATGGTAAAGCTTGCCATTTTGACGTCTCCTTGTCGCTTCGACTCCCCAAGCTCGCGATCCGCCGATGTTGACGGGTTGGCTCAGCACCAGCACGCTGGTGCCACCGGCGGACGCTCATCCCAGATACCGGCCCTGCGCGAGAGCGACTTGCCGAAAGTGCCACTGGTAGGAAGTCCACATGCCGGAGCGGTTGTGATGGCCACCATGATGTCGGACCCACACGCGCCGGATGCGCCGCGCTACGTTTCGGGCGGGCGCGTCTACCGCGCCGATACGTGCCAGGCGCTGAGGACCGCGGCGGCGGCCGGCGAGGTCGTGCTGGAAGCGTCCGCACGAGGCACCTACCCGGGCAATCCGCTATTGGAAAGCCAGGCGCCCGGTCTGCGCACGGTGGGGTATTGGGACGCTCCCGATGCGCAGTGCTGGGGGCTTGATTGGCACCGCAACGAGGGGGTCGAGATTGCTTTTCTGGCGCGTGGGCGGCTGGATGTGGCGGTGGACGAGGCCGCTTACTCCCTCGCGCCTGGGGATTTGATGATCACGCGCCCGTGGCAACGGCACAAAGTCGGCTGCCCCAATGTTGCGAGCTCTCGGCTGCATTGGTGCGTGATCGATGTGGGCGTGCGCCGGCCGGACCAGGCCTGGCGCTGGCCGGACTGGATCGCGCTCGCCCCCGCAGAGCTCGACCGGCTAACGCGGTTGCTGCATCACAACGAGCAGCCGGTGTGGCATGGCGGTGCCGGCCTTTACCCGGTCTTCCAGATGCTGGGTGCGGACGTTTCGGCGGCGACGAGGCCGACCATCGGCTCGCGCCTTCAAGTCCATGTTTCCGGGCTGCTTCTGGCGGTTCTGGAGGCGCTGGACACGCACGAGGTTGTGCTTAATCCCGAGCTGACGTCGTCCCGCCGGAGCGTTGATTTGTTCTTGCGGGAACTTGAATGTGTGCTCGACGAGGACTGGTCTTTGGAGCGGATGGCCGCCAGCTGCGGATTAAGGCGCACTCGCTTTGCCGACTACTGCAAACAACTCACCAACCAAACGCCGTTGCAATACCTTGCCAACTTGCGTCTTGCCCGTGCCGCCGATCTCCTGTCGTGCGCGCCGGATCTTACGGTGACGGATATTGCGCTCGCCACCGGCCACGGCAGTAGTCAGTATCTTGCGCGGCGCTTCCGCGCCGCATACGGCATCACGCCGCGGGAGTATCGAAGCCTGGCGCGCAATGGTGACGCGCAGCGCCCCGCGCCCCCCTCGGCACCTAAGGTACGCAGGCCGCAGATCGCCCGCTGACCTTGCGCATCGGACGCTTTGGTTAGGGCTGAGGGCGAGAGCGTCTTGCGCGGCTGAGCATGACGGGCATTGCGGCGGCCGGGCTTCACGGCCGAACCGCCCGTCACATTCCGGCGGAGATGCGACTTGCGTGGCGTTTCCGCCCGGCCGCGGGTCACGGGACGGCAGATCGTGCCATCCGGCGGTGACCCGGGTGATCGAGGAGGATAGTTTAGGCGGCCTGGCGGAAGGCCTGGAGGAAGCCGTCGGCCCGCTCCTTGAGCGCGGAGCCTGTTTCGTCCAGCTCGGCGGTGAGGATTGAAACTTCGCCGGCTGCGCTCCCCGTGCGCCCGGCGCTCTCCTTCACGCTGTCGGCGAGGTTGCGCACGCGGGTTGCGGTCTGCGCGACATCGTGGACGGTGCGGCTGATCTCATCGGCGGTCACCTGCTGCTCTTCCACAGCGGACGCCACGGATGCGCTCACCTCGTCCACCTTGCCGATGGCGTTTTGCACCTGAGACATGGCGGTGGCGAGCGCGTCACCGGCGGACTTGATGCGCTGGACTTCCGCCGAGATGTCGTTGGTGGCCTTCGCGGCGCGCCCGGCCAAACTCTTCACCTCGCTCGCCACGACGGCGAAGCCGCGGCCGGCCTCCCCGGCGCGGCTCGCCTCGATTGTGGCGTTGAGCGCGAGGAGGTTTGTTTGGCCTGCCACGTCGGCGATGAGTTCGACAACTTCGCTGATGCGCTGGTTCGCCGATTCAAGATCGCGCGCAGTCTGCGCTGCGCCGTCGCTGGCGCGGGCTGCGTCCTTCACCAGTTGGACGTTCTGGTGAATCTGCTGCGCCACTTCGCCGAAGGAGCCTGTCAGTTCCTCAATGGCGGACGCCACACTCTGGACCGCTTCAGAAGCGCCGGCGGCAACTTCGGTTGCCTCCTCAGAGCTGCTGGAGCCGCTGTTTGCCGCCTCCTCCAGGCCGACCACCCGATCGCGCAGCGTGTGGATGGCTGAAAACGCGCTGTTCATCAGCGATCCGAGATCCTCTTCGAAGCGCTGCGCTGTCTGCATCTGCTGGGTGGCGCTGGTCACGGTCACGAGCGGGCCCGCATAGCCGCCATTCTGGTCGGTGATCGAATCCACATTCAGGACGAACACGTCGCTTCCCCAACTCACCCGCTCGCGCACGGGCAGCGATTCCTGCGACCCGATCAACTTGGCGAAGTGCTTCTGATCGGGATGGAGAAGCATGATGCTGGCCCCGGTGAAGGGGTGCGGCAGCGGCGCGCCCGCTTGGCGCATTGCATCGAGCGTTTGCTCGGCGGCGGCGTTGATAATGTCGGCTTTGAAGTTGTTTTTCGCCGACGCGGTCATGGTGGCAAGGGCGGTTTGGTTGACCACCTGACTTTTGAGGAAGGCCGTTTCAGCCTTAATGGCAAATTCCGCCAGAGACGCCTGCATTTCGCCAATCTCGTCCTTGCGAGTGATGGCGATGTCGCGGTGTTCGCCGTCGGCGAGGGCGCGCATGGCATCCATGACATCGCCAAGGGGGCGCAGGAGACGCCACCCCAGAATGCCGGTGACGACCGCGGCAAGGGCGAGCGCGCCCGTGCCGATCAAGATCAGCATCGTGTTGAATTGCGACAACTCCTGCGCCAAAGCCGCCGACGCAACGCCCACGTACAAAATGCCGGCGACGCCTTGGCGGTTGGACGGGATGTCAGGGTTGGTGGTGAAAATGGGCATGTAGACCGCCTCGTACGGCGTGCCGAGGATGGTCGCCTGCCCGAAGTAGGTCTCGCCGGCCATGTTGGGCTCGTAGGCGGCGCTCTGATTGCCGAGGTAGGTGCCCACCGCGCGGGAGTTATCTGGCGTCAAAATGTTGGTTGTACGGCGGACAAAATCGCGGCGATGAACGTCATAGGCGAAGATGGTCGCCGTCTCGTTGGTCAGCTCTGTCACAAAGTCGATAAAGCTGTGATCAGCCGAGCCTTCCTGCGCGAAGCTCGGCCATTCGTTGATGACGATGCGCTCAACCGAACCATCGTCGCTGCGCTGGAGGCTTTCGGTGGCTACCTCCTTGGCGAGCAGAGTTGCGGCGATCTCGATGTTGGAGCGCTGCCGGTCGCTGATCTCTTGGGTGATGGAGCCGCGAATGTGGTTCGCGGCGAACACAAGAATGAATGCGCCGGTCGAAGCCATCACCAGCGAAGAGACAAACGAAATCTTCAACCAAACAGGCAAACGAGCGAACAAATTCATCGGGTCTGAGCTCCGGACAGCGTTAGACCGCACTGGTCTCACAAACGACTTTCGCGAAGCTGCCCTTTACGTAACCCGGCGGGTTGACCTTGCTTCGGCCAGCCCGCTGGTCTGCCTGCCGTCGGCGGTGGGGACGCCTACCGCCGGATGCGGATCCGCGTGTTGCCGCGACCGTGCCGCCTGACGAGGTTGTAGAGCTTGCGGGCGTTTCCGGGCGCGAGACGAACGCAGCCGTGCGAGGCCGGCCGGCCCAAAGACTTCACATACCCGGTGCCGTGGATGGCGTAGCCGCCGCGGAAGAAGATAGAGTTCGGCATCGGCGAGCCATGGTACTTGCGTGAAAAATACCGCCGATACATGCGCGTGGGCCGGTAGGTGCCCGTGGGCGTGCGATAGCCGCGTTTGCCAGTGCTCACCGCCCAGGAATAGAGCCGTTTGCCGCCCACTGACACGTACATGCGCTGGGACGAAATATCGATGGTTGCGGTCACCCGCGCAGCGTCAGCGGCGGGCACCAGCACCGTCGCACCAGCAACTGCAGCAATCATCAACGCACACAAAAGATTCAAAATACGCATCTTGAAGTCTCCGCCTTTCCCAAGTCTCGGGGGCAGCATGTCATGCTGCGCCGCGCGAAACGTTAACGAGACGTTATGCCCGGCACCCCTGTTGCAAACCTGCACTGACAAAGAAGGGTGTAAACCTGAGGAGACACAAGGGATCAGCGGTAAAAAGATGGACGATCTGTGAGAATTCTCACGTAATCGTGTTCACTTGGCGGCCGTTTCGTGGAGGTCACGCCCCGTTTATGGCCGCGTCAATCAATCTGAGGGCGTCGGGGGACGACCAGTCGGCCGCGCCGTGCGTGACGCCCACCGCACATCCATCAGGCGCGATGAGGAGTGTTGTTGGCATCCCCATGGCAAGCCCCGCATCGCGCAGTGAATTGAAGAGCCGCAGGGAAGGCTCGCGGTAGTAGTCCAGCGCCAGCGCGTTGGTCTCTTCCAGGAAGCGTTCCGGCAGGCCTGTGTCGCGGTTGTCGATGCTGGTGGCAATGACTGCAAAGTCATCGCTTTGGCGCGCGGTGTGGAGCGCCGCCAGATGCGGCATCTCGATGCGGCAGGGCGCGCACCATGTCGCCCAAAGATTGAACAGGATCGTCTTTCCGGAAAACTCCGCCAGCGTTCTTTCCTCCTCTCCCATGCCGTCGAAGGGGAGGGCGGAGACGTCACGCGGCTCAATGGTTTGGAACGAGGCCATGTGGCCCACCGACAACCCCTCGACCGCGTTGGCGGCGGCCTGGCCCTGCCGGCATTGCCCA
The DNA here is from genome assembly GCA_039178655.1 of Pseudomonadota bacterium. GTDB lineage: Bacteria > Pseudomonadota > Alphaproteobacteria > Rhizobiales > Amorphaceae > Acuticoccus. The sequence goes on from JBCDFB010000057.1 coordinate 8,925, forward strand.
GTCTCTCCGGCGAGACTAAAGAGGGCGGGCCGCACAGTGATCACCACCGCGCTGGCGAAAATCACCACCGCCAAAGCTGCCGCAGCCATGATGAAGACCGTTTTCTGGGTCACCCGTTCTTTGCATCCCTTTGATTTGCGGCGGAGCGCCCCGTGAGCGGCAATGCGCTTTGGGGCGGGCGCTTCGGCAGTGGTCCAGGCGAAATCATGGAGGAAATCAACGCCTCCATTGATGTTGATAAGCGGCTGGCAGCGCAGGATATCAAGGGCTCTCGCGCCCATGTTGCCATGCTGGCCGATCAAGGGATCGTGTCCCGCGAGGATGCGCGCGCCATTGATGATGGTTTGACCACCATCTCCGAGGAGATCGAGGCGGGCACTTTCCCCTTCTCCAGAGCGCTTGAAGACATTCATATGAATGTGGAGGCGCGGCTGAAGGACCTCATCGGGACGCCGGCGGGGCGCCTGCACACGGCACGCTCGCGCAACGATCAGGTCGCCACCGACTTCAAGCTTTGGGTGCGCGATGCGCTCGACCTGTTGCGAAACGAGATCGCCGATCTGCAACGGGCCTTCGTTGAAAAGGCTGAGGCCCACGCTGGCACGGTCATGCCGGGCTTTACCCATCTGCAATCGGCCCAGCCGGTCACCTTCGGCCACCACTGCCTTGCGTACGTTGAGATGCTGGAGCGCGACAAAGGACGCATCGCCGATGCGCGCAGGCGGCTCAATACTTCGCCGCTCGGCGCTGCCGCCCTTGCCGGGACGGCTTTCCCAATCGACAGGGATGCAACCGCCAAAGCGCTGGGGTTTGACGCGCCAGCGCGCAATTCGCTGGATGCTGTGTCCTCCCGCGACTTTGCGCTGGAGGCGCTAGCGGCGGCCGCCATTTGCGCCACCAACCTCTCGCGGTTTGCCGAGGAGGTGGTTGTGTGGTGTTCCGCGCCCTTCCGCTTCATTTCGCTGTCGGATGCGTTCAGCACCGGCTCGTCCATCATGCCGCAAAAGCGCAATCCGGATGCGGCGGAGTTGGTGCGCGCCAAGGTCGGGCGGATCGTCGGCGCGCTCAACACACTGCTCATCGTGATGAAGGGTGTGCCGCTCGCCTACTCCAAGGATATGCAGGAGGATAAGCCACCGGTGTTTGACGCGCTGCCGGCACTCTCCTTGTGTGTGCGCGCCACGGCGGGCATGGTTCGCGACATGACGGTGAACGTTGACGCCATGCGCGCCCTTGCCGCAAAGGGCCACACCACCGCCACCGACTTGGCTGACTGGTTGGTGCGCGAGGCGGGCATTCCCTTCCGCGATGCGCACCACATTACCGGCGCAGCGGTCCGCGCGGCCGACGACGCGTCGAAGGACATTTCGGAATTGTCGCTGGACGAGTTGCGCGCCGTGGACCCGCGCATCACTGAGGGCGCGCTCGGCGTGTTGACGGTGGACAGGTCCGTTGCGTCCCGCACCAGTCTCGGGGGAACTGCGCCGGCACGGGTTGCGCAGGAGGCCGCAGCCTGGCGCGCTGTTCTGTGGCCGGTATGACGGGCAATCCGATCATCGCCAGCCGCCTGGTGCTTCTCGCCGCCCTTGCCGTGACGCTTGTGGTTGCAGGTTGCGGCCGGCGCGGGCCGCCCGAGGCGCCGGCCATCCAGGGGCCCGCGGCACCCATAGACCCCACGCGTCCCGACGGCCGGCAGGCTCCGGACAGGGATTTCGTGCTCGACCCTATCCTGCAATGAGGGGTGAGGGCTGATGCACCACTTCCAGCGTCAGGCGGGCGTTCTGTGTGCAGAGGACGTGCCCCTCGCCACCATCGCGGAAGAGGTTGGGACACCAGCCTATGTCTACAGCACCGCGACCCTGACCCGCCACGTTCGGGTCTTCACGGGGGCATTGGCGTCAGCGGGTGTGCCGCACATGGTCTGCTACGCCATGAAGGCGAACTCCAATCAGGCGGTCTTGTCGCTGATGAATGGCCTTGGTGTGGGCGCCGATGTGGTGTCCGGCGGCGAATTGATGCGCGCCCAGGCGGCGGGCATTCCGGGCGAGCGGATCGTCTTCTCCGGCGTGGGCAAAACGGAC
>JBCDFB010000058.1:0-11003 GCA_039178655.1 Pseudomonadota bacterium
ATAGAACTCGATGATGGACCGCGGGAGTTGCGTGCCCTCCTCAAGTCCCAACCGCTTGGACAGCGAGCCAGCGGCAGTGTTGCGCACGACCACTTCGAGCGGAATGATCTCCACCTCGCGGATCAACTGTTCGCGCATGTTGAGGCGGCGCATGAAATGGGTCGGTATCCCCATATCATTCAAGTGATTGAAGATGTGCTCAGAAATACGATTGTTAAGCACGCCCTTGCCGTCGATCACCTGATGCAGGCGGGCATTGTGGGCTGTGGTGTCGTCCTTAAAGTGCTGGACGAGCGTGCCAGGTTCCGGCCCCTCATAGAGGATTTTGGCTTTACCTTCGTAAATGCGGCGGCGGCGGCTCATGGGTATGATCCGGATAGGGTCTGACTGGTTCTTCATAGCCTACGGGTACGCACCAAGGTCTGACAGCGGCAGCAGCACCCATTTAGCGGGACTATGCTTGCGCTGAGGCGTGGGTCGAGGCCACCCGCACGCTCTACACAGCTAAACGATCAGCTGGCTTTGAACAATCCTTGCGCCTTTCCGCGCTTTCGCTACGCGTCCCATGGGGGTAAGTTCCGGCACTTGAAGATTGGAGAGAGGTCCAATGTCCACGTTCGACGAACGCGAGCGCGCTTTTGAAACCCGCTTTGCCCACGACGAGGAACTGCGCTTCAAAGCGATCGCGCGGCGCAACAAGTTGTTGGGCGCCTGGGCGGCGGAACGGCTGGGCCACACCGGCGAAGCGGCCGAATCCTACGCAAGGGAAGTGGTGCGTGCCGATTTCGAAGAGCCGGGCGATGAGGATGTGTTCCGCAAGATCCGCAGGGATTTTGACGGTGCCAGCGTCGCCATCAGCGATGAGGACCTGCGCGCAAAAATGCGCGAGCTCCTGATTGTGGCCGCAGAACAAATCAACTGACCGGCCAACCGCCGCAGGGCAACCCCCTGTGGCGCGTGCGCAACGTGGACGCGACCAACGCGCCGCCACGCACGGCATAAGTGCAGCAACACTTTGTTGACAGTGCTGGGCCATCCATAAGGACTGAGCAGTACAGGAGCCGGTCCGTGCGCAATATCCTCATCGCGATCTTGTTTGCCGTGGCGTCCGGCCAGGCCATGGCTGCCGATGTCATTGTGGACGAAGTTCCCGCATCGGTGGAAGTGCGCGACATCGTTCTGGACATCGGTTTGGGCCCATCGATCGGTCCAAAGTGGCCCTCATCGAAGCGCTACCGCCCAGGCGTTGCCCCATTCTTCGACCTTCAGTTCCTGCGCCTGCCCCTGTTTGGCGAGGTGGTTACGGGAGAGTCGCGAGCATTTTCGATCTATCCGTCCATCGCAGTGATCGGTGAGCGGGACGACTCTGACGCGGCTTACCTGCGCGGCATTCCGGACCGTGACCTGTCGGTGGAAGCGGGCGTGGGTGCGTCGTTCGAAACGGCGTGGGTCCGCGCGGTGGGCGCGCTGCGTTACGGCGTTGTGGGCCACAACGGCTTCGTCGGCGAATTCGGCGCTGATCTTGCGGTGAAGAATGTGCCCAATCTCGAGCTTTATGTGGGTCCACGCGTGGGGTTTGCGGACGATTCCTACATGGACACCTACTTCTCCGTCCCGCTCACCGCGCGCGTCCTCGCACCCTTTGATGCGGACGCTGGCATCACCACGGTCGGTGTGAACCTGGAAGCGAAATACGCCATCACCGAAAAGGTCCGCCTGCATGGCGAAGCGCGTTGGCATCACTTCGTGGGCGACGCGCTGGACAGCCCCATCACGGAACGGGGCAACGACCATGAGTTCTTTGCCAAGATCGGCCTGACCTACCGCTTCGGCGTCGACCTCTTTTAACAGAGGGCGCATGCAGCCGGTCCGTCGCGCTGCAATCGGCGGACGCGTTTGATCTGTCGCGCGCCGATGGTAGGACGCGGTTGAGGTTCTCGCCGCGAAGGTCCCGTGCCCCCATGACCGTTTATCCAGTCATCCTCGCCGGTGGGCGGGGAACGCGCCTGTGGCCGCTTTCGCGCGCTGACAAGCCCAAACAGTTCCTGCAGATCCAGGGCGAGCGGAGCCTCTTTCAAAATACGGTCACCCGGCACGATGGCATGGGTCTGGCGCCGCCGTGGATCGTATGCGGCAGCGAGGATCTCTTCCAAGTCAACGACGGCTTGGGCGCTATCGGTGTGAAGGATGCAACCATCGTGTGCGAACCGGTGGCCCGCAACACCGCACCCGCCATTGCTGTGGTTGCCGAAGCTCTGGTGCGGCGCGATCCGGAGGCGATCCTGTTTGTCTTGCCGTCGGACCATCTCGTCACGCCCGACGCGGCCTATGCCGACACGCTAAGGGCAGCGTTCGACGCAGCGCGCAGCGGCAAGATGGTCACCTTCGGCGTTGTGCCGAGCTTCCCCGAAACCGGCTACGGCTACATCAAGGCTGGCCCGGGTGAGCGCGTGCGCACCGTGGAGCGTTTTGTGGAGAAGCCACCGCTGGAGGACGCGGCGCGCATGGTGGCGGACGGCAATTTCTTCTGGAACGCAGGCTTTTTCGCGTTCGGCGCGCGGGCGCTGCTCGATGAACTCGCCCTCACCGCGCCGGAGGTCACCACCGCGGTCGCCGCCGCACTCGACGCCACGCAGGCCGCCGGCAATCACATGATGCTCGATGAGGCAATGTTCGGCGCCGCGCCGGATATCTCCATCGATTACGCGCTGTTGGAGCGAACCCAGAATGCCGCCGTCGCGCCGGTGTCGTGCCGCTGGTCCGACGTGGGTTCCTGGCGGGCCTACTGGGAAACGCAGGACCATGACGGCGCCGGCAACGCGGTGATCGGCAAAGGCACGCCCGTCTCCAGCAAGAACACCCTCATCGTATCGCCCCACGCAGAGGTGGTTGCCCTCGGCATGGAAGACACCGCCATTGTCGTTGCGCCTGACGCCATCCTCGTGTGTCCGCTCGACAAGGCGCAGGACGTGAAATCCGTGGTGTCCATCTTGCGCGCTGAGGAGCGGTTCGACCTGTTGGACGTGTCGCCAACGGTCAGCCGGCCCTGGGGCGGCTACACCTCCATCATGAATGGCGAGCGCTTCCAGGTGAAGCACCTCTTCGTCGCGCCGGGAAAGCGGCTGTCACTGCAAAAGCACCATCACCGGTCAGAGCACTGGGTGGTGGTGCGCGGCACGGCGGAGGTGGAAATCAACGGCACCACGCAAACCCTGAGCGAGAACCAGTCCACCTACATTCCGCTCGGCGCCGTTCACCGGCTCGCCAACCCGGGCCGCATCCTCCTTGAAGTGATTGAGGTGCAGACGGGAAGCTATCTGGGCGAAGATGAGATTGTGCGCCTTCAGGACGAATGGGGTCGGACCTGACAAGCGCTACATCACGTAGGCGACGCCGGTGGCATTCACGAACGATGCGTAAAGCGATGTGGTGCCGCAGATGTAAAGCCGATTTCGCTTCCGCGTGCCGAAGCAGACATTCGCGGTCACCTCAGGCACTTTTAACTTGCCGATGAGCTCCCCGTGGGGGTTGAGGCAGTGGACGCCGTCTCCGGCGCTTGTCCAAATGTGTCCCGTTTCATCGAACCGGAAGCCGTCGAAAAGGCCTTCTGTGCAGGTTGCAAAGAGCTCACCCCCGGACAGCCTGCGCTCATCCACGACGGTGAACCGGCGCATGTGGCGTGGCCCGTCCTCCACATGGGTCGCGCCGGTATCAACCACCAAAAGCTCCTGATAGTCGGGCGTGAAGGCGAGCCCGTTGGGCTTGACGAAGTCCGTCGCCACGGCGTCCACAGCACCGGTCTGAGGATCAAGCCTGTAGACGTGGGAGGCGCCGATCTCGCTTTCGGCCTTGTCGCCTTCATAGTCCATGTCGATCCCGTAGGTGGGGTCGGTGAACCAGATGGCACCGTCCGGATGCACAACCGCATCGTTGGGTGAGTTGAAGGGTTTGCCGTCAAACTTGTCGGCAAGCACGGTGATGGAACCGTCATGCTCTGTGCGTGTCACCCGCCGCCCCCGGTGCTCGCAGGTAATGAGCCGGCCTTGCCCATCGCGCGTGTTGCCGTTGGAATGCATGGCCGGCGCGCGGAAGACCGAGACGGACCCGTCAGTCTCGTCAAACCGCAGCATCTGGTCGTTGGGAATATCTGAAAAGACCAGATAGCGGCCGGCGGCAAAGTAGGCAGGCCCCTCCGTCCAGCGCCCGCCCGACCAAAGGCACTCCAGGTGCGCTGTGGGCAGCACGAACCTTTTGAAGGACGGGTCGATGATCTCAAAATGGGTGGGGGGCATAGCGTTTCCTCGCCTTGTGCAGAGCCGTTCGGCCCAGTGTTTTGCGGCGATGGTGCGGCGTTTCACCAAAATCGCAAGAGCCTGGATGCCAAGGCTAGAACATTACCAGAACATCTGCTAACGTCATTCCCATGACAAAACGATCTCTCCCCCCCATCGACATGCCGCGGGTTCTGGACCGGCTCGGCATCTGCCGCCAGGCGATGATTGAGCTTTATCGCGGCTCGCCCCCTCGCTCCATGACGCGGGCCACCGCCGACCAGATGATGCGCAACATCGATGAACTTGCGTGGATCCTCACAGGCGACAAGGAGCATTTTCATCTCAAAGGCCACGGCCAGCACCTTTCCAGGGGACCGCGGTGAGCGTGCGCAGCCTGCACCGCACATTGGCCGAAGCAGCCTTTGCCGGGGTGCTGGCCGTGGCAGCCATTGCCTCAGGCGGCGGGAACTATAGTGCTGAAAGTTCTGCGACCATCTCGTCGGTGGACCTCGCACGGCAGTAATGCCCGGCCAGGGCGCTGACCGCCCGTTCCTGCCCGCCGGGGACGGAGGCCGCGCAGCAGTCCGGCACCAAGGTCACCAGAAAACCCCTGTCGCACGCATCGCGAACGGAGGTTTCCACGCACTGGTCCGTACAAACGCCGTACATGACGATTTGCTCGATACCGAGGTTGCGCAGCACATACTCAACGTTGGTGGAGTTGAAGATGCCTGAGGCCGTCTTCGGGATGACGATTTCGTCGACTGCCGGCGCCACCTGCTCAATCACCTTTGCCTCAAATGAGCCCTTGGGCACGAAGATGCCCGAAATCTTGTGGTCGAGGCTGATATCGCGCCCGTCGAGCGTCAGCGCCTCGATCACGGTAAACATCACCTCCACCCCCGCCGCACGCGCCGCGGCCTGAAGCCGTTGCTGGTTGGGAATGACAATGTCGGTGAGCCTGTTGAGGTAGTCGCCCTTCGCGCCGCCTTCACCCGCCTTCGCTGCGGCTGCCCGCTCCGGCGTCCACTCAGTGTATTGCATATCGATGGAAAGGAGCGCCGTTTTTCCCCTCGTGACAGCGCGCTCACGATCCGCGGTGGAAGCGTTTTCAATGGATGGATGCGCCAAACCTTACCTTCCCATGTTCCTCTGGAGAGTCGGGCCCCTGTCATGTTTCCCCGGTCGTTCCTCCGGAGCCGTCATGCCACCCAATTGGCTTGGCGTGCGGGACGGGTCACCCGGAGGGCCGGAACGCATGTGGAGGAACCGCGCAGCGGTTTGACGCGTCCCGCACGCCAAGCCACCCTCGCGGCATGATGGACCGGGGGTTTGCCTAATCAACTGCGGTCCACCTTCACAGCGGGCACAAGCCCGTCCGGCCTGATCAGAAGAACCGCGATCACCACCGACAGAACGATGGCATCGCGATAGGGCGCCAGCGTGCCCGGCAAAAAGGCTTGGCTGAACACTTCCACAATCCCCACGAAAAAGCCGCCCAGCACCGCGCCCCATAGACTGCCGAGCCCGCCGAGCACCGTGGCGATGAAGGCCTTCAGCACCGGGAAGAACCCCATCAGCGGATCGACGGACCCGCGCTGCGCCGTCCACAGCACCGCGGCAATGCCCGCCAGAAGGCCCGAAATGGCGAACGCTGCGGCAACCACGCGGTTCGCCCGCACGCCCAGCAGCCGCAGCATCTCAAAGTCCTCGGCTGCGGCGCGCATTGCCATCCCCGTCTCCGTGCGCCGCAAAAATAAAGTGAGCGCGGTCAGCGCCAAAAGCACGGTGATGATGGAGATGGTGGGGATTACCCCGACGGTGAGATCGGCCACCTGATAACTGCCGGAGAGTTCGGGCGGCAGGGAAATGGGCTTCGGCCGCGCGGAAATCCCGTTCTGAAACAACACTTTCAGAATCTCGCTGATGGCAAAGCTCGTAATCAGCAGCGAGACGACGCTCGCCCCGCGCATGGCACGGAAAGCCACCCGCTCCATGAGCACCGCGGAAAGGACAGCAACACAAATCCCCACAACGATGGCAGCGGGAATCGGAAGGCCGAAAAGCAGCGTGGCGAAGACGCCGTAACCGCCGATTGTCATGATCTCGCCGTGGGCGAAATTGATGAGCCGCACGATGGAGAAGACAATGGCAAGCCCCAGCGCCAGGAGCGCGTAGATCCCGCCGAGCGAGAGCGCGTTGACGAGTTGCTGGACGAAGATATCCATTAGAGGCGCTGCTGGCCCGTTTCTTCGCCCGCGGGGTGAACGGACGCCGCGTTGAGCGAAGGAATATCCCAGACCTCCGCGATCTTGCCCGCCACAATGCGCCAGATCACGACCACGTCTGTTGCGATGCTCTGACCATCAAGGGTCAGCGTGTTGCGTGTGCGCACAATGACGAGTTCCTCTCCAGCCGGCCAAGCATCCACGACATTCACCGAAAAGCTGCCCGCAGTAAGCTCTGCGAGGGCGCGGAAGAACGCCTCCAAACCCTCAACGCCGTGGTGGTCGCCATGCAGCGCGGGGAGAGCCGGGTTGAAGAAATGCCACACCACGTCATCGGCAAGGACGTCGGCGCTTCCTCTCACGTCCTTCTCGTTGAAGCGGGAGAGGATGGCGAGGTTTGGATGCACCGTGTCGCTCATGCCATGTCCGCAATTGCGGGAGGATGCGGCTGCGTGCTCATGCGGCGAGGTAAGCTGCCTTGACCAGATCGCTATTGAGGAGTTCTGCCGCGCTGCCGCGCACAGACACTGCGCCGTTGGCAAGTACGACAGCCTCCTGCGCAACGTCGAGCGACATGGGCACATTCTGCTCCACCAGCAAAATACCGATCCCCTCCCCCTTCAGCATTTCAATGAGGTCGAACACGCGGTCCACCATTTGGGGTGCCAAACCAAGCGACGGCTCATCAAGGAGCAGAAGCTTCGGCGCCGACATCAGCGCCCGCGCAATGGCCAGCATCTGTTGTTCGCCGCCCGACAAGAGCCCCGCCTGCTGGTGACGCCGCTCGGCAAGGATGGGGAAGCGCTCCATCATCGCCGCCCGCCGCTCCTCAGCTGCATCGCCCGCGATGCTGCCGGCCACGCGCAGGTTCTCCAAAACGCTGAGCGAGGCGAACACGCGCCGGCCCTCCGGCACCACACCGATGCCAAGGCGCACCGCCTCTTCCGCTGCAATGCCGGTGACGGGCTGTCCGCGAAACGTGATGGACCCCTCACTTACCTTGCGGGCGCCGGCAATGGCCATCAGCGTGCTGGTCTTGCCGGCGCCGTTCGCGCCCAAAAGCGCCGTCACCGACCCGGCCGAAACGGCAAGGTCCACGCCCTTAACGGCATGGACAGGGCCGTAGTGCACATGAAGGCCGGTGACGGTCAGCATCAGGGCTGGGGCAGCTTCTCAGGATCCGCCATGCCGCGCTTGATGAAGGTCTTCGAGCCGTCAGCGTTGATTTGCGCAATCACCACCGGGCGAAGCGGCATCCGATCCGTCCCCTTAAAAGTGAAGGTGGACATGATCGCCTCGCCGTTCTCAATGTTGGCAAGGGCATCGCGCACTGCACCGGGCTCCGTGGTGCCGGCAATCTCCACCGCCGCCTCGATCATCTGCGCAATGTCGCAGCCGTTGGCGTAGTAGTTGTTGTCGGGTACCGATCCTGTTGCAGCCTCATACTCCTGCATGAAGGCAGCGTAAGTGGAGCCCTCGTCCGGGAAACCGCCGGAGGTGTGATAGGTGCCGGCAACCACTTCGCCGAGCCCGCGCACCGTAGGCGTGTCCAGAACGTCCCCGCCCATCACCTGCGTGTCGAGCCCGGCACCGCGCAGCGCACGGATGAAGGCCGGAAAGTCCGGCTCCCACGCCCAGGTGACAATCACATCCGGTGCAGGGTCCGCGGCCTTGATGTTGGTGACGATGGCAGAAAAGTCCGGCTGGTTGAGCGAATAAAGGCTCTCGCCCACGACAGTCCCGCCGTTCTTTTCAAACACCTCGGCAAAGTACTCCGGCCCGCCCATGGTGTAGGCACTGTCCGGCGACTTCACGATGTAGACGCGCTCAAACCCCTGGTCGGTGGCAAAGTCGGCAAGCACCGTGCCCTGCTGGTTGTCGGCGGGATAGGAGCCGAAGATGAAGTCGCCCACCTGCGTCAGAACCGGCGCAGTGCCGGCGAAAGTCATGGTGGGGATGCCGGCGGGCTGGGTGATCTGGCCGGCTGCAATGGTCGGGTCAGCGTCGGCGGACGACACGATGAACTGCGCGCCCCAGTCCACCATCTCTTGGGTGACCTTGACGCTCTCTGCCATGTCGGACCGGGTGTCGTGCACGGCGAGCACCACCTGATACTTGCCCGCCAGGCCGCCTTCGGCATTCATCTTGTCGATGCAGAATTTAAAGCCTGCAAAGGCCGGCTGGTCGTAGGGCGCCAGATAGCCCGACTGGGCGCTCATGACGCCGATCTTGTACTCTTCGGCCAGCGCGCCGCCGGCGAGGCCAAAGCTCGCAATCAGCGCAAGCGCCGTCGTTGTGCGAAGTGTCATGCCATACTCCCTTCTGGCTCTTTCATTTTTCGGCCGCGGCCGATGTAAGCTTCGATGACCGCATCATTGCGCCGCACCGTTTCGGGCGTCCCCGATGCAATCACCTGTCCGCGGTTGACCACCACGATGGAGGAGGACAACCGGTTCACGAACTCCAGATCGTGATCAATGAGGAGAAGGCCGATGCCGCGCTCGTCGGTCAGCCGCGTCAGCCTTTCTGCAAGGTCTGCTGTCTCCTGGGGGTTCATCCCGGCCGCCGGCTCGTCCAGCAGGATCATCGCCGGGTCGAGCGCTAGACAGCGGGCGATCTCCAGCCTTTTCCGGGCGCCATAGGGCAGACTGTCGGCAAACGTCTGTGCCTCATCCCCCAGGTCGAGCGCAGCAATCTCACGCAGCGCCCGGGCTCGCGCCTCCGCCCCCGACGGCGCGCTGGACAGCGCGGCAACCAAAACGTTCTCGTAAACGGTGAGATTGCCGAAGAGCCTGATGTTCTGGAACGTGCGTGCCAGCCTCAGACGCGCAATCTTATGGGGCGGCAGGCCCACCAACGTGTCGCCGCCAAACTGGGCCGAGCCGCTGTCGGCCTTGAACTGACCGGTGAGGAGATTGACGAGGGTGGACTTTCCGGCCCCGTTGGGACCGATCAGTCCGGTGACGGTTGCCGGCGGGGCGCCAAAGGTTGCCATGTCAACGGCCTTAAGCCCCTCAAAACTCTTGGAAAGCTCCGCCACACTGAGTGCGGCAGCCTCGGTCCTGGGCGCGGCGGCAGGCGCCACTTTGCGCGGCCCGAGCGGGCGCAGCAACGCCCCCACTCCGGGTAGGGAAAGCTCCTTGCGGCCCAATAATCCTTCCGGCCGCAGCCAAATCACCAGCAAGATTGCGATGGAAAGGGACACGGTTGTGATGCCGAACACCGCCGGCATCTCAAACCCCGCGACGGTGAAGCCACCCTCGAACTGGCGCACGGTATCCTGCAGCAGCGTGACCACCACCACACCCACAACGGCGCCGGACACGGTGGCGATGCCGCCGACGATGAGCATCGCCACGAGCGCGAAGGTCATCGCAAAGTAGAAGGTGCCCGGGGAAAACGCGCCGAGCATATGACCGTAAAGCGCGCCGGCGACACAGGCGAGCCCGCCCGACAAGGTCCACCCGATGAGCCGCGCCCGGCGCGCATCGATCCCCAGAGCTTCAGCCGCCGCAGCATCATCGCGCACCGCGCGCAGCTGAAGCCCCCAGCGGCTTTCCCTGAAGAGCCGCGCGGCGACCGCAAAGGCAATGGCGGCGCCCAAGGCGAGCCAGAAACCCGTCACGCGGGGCACCCCGTAAAAGGTCTGGCTGCCGCGGGTGATCTCCCGTGCGCCGATGAGCACGCTGTGGACGATAATGAGAAGGCCAAGGGTCGCAATGGTTGCCGAGGCGCCGGTGAGCCGGGTGATGGGAAGGCCCACGATGAACGCCGCCAAGAGCCCCAGCGCCAGCACCACCAGGAGCGCAAGGGCAAGGTTCAACTCGTACCCGCCCATGAATTCGGGCAGTTGCGGCACGGCAACGCGCTGCATCATGGCCGGCATGGTGAGAAGGCCGGATGCGTAGGCGCCCAGCGCCATGAACGCTGCATGGCCGAAAGACACGATCCCGGAGTTGCCGGTGAAGATGGAAAGGGCCACAACGGCGGCGACGTTTACGCACAGCTGCGTTGCGATACGCTCCCCCGCGCGCCCCATGACAAGCCAAAGCCCCAGCGCCACGGCCGCGATGAGGACCGCGATCAGGACCGTTTCGCCGATCTGCGCGCCCCTGCGGCGCTGTGGCAACTCAGCAAGGGGCGTGGCCGTCATGCCGCTCCGATCCCTAACATCGGCATCAAGCAAAAAGGCGCACTGCGCAATTGTCAATCACATCGGAGCGTTGAACAAATTTTCGCCACTCGGATAGACTGTCGCCCATGGACGCACCGGTTTCGCTCGATCATCCACACATCTTCCCCCATGGGATTTTAAGCCCTGGTGACCCTATTCCGGTGCTGCGGACGGGACCGCGCGACTCGCGCATCGTCGTGGCCTGCGACCACGGCGGGAACCTCGTCCCATCCGCCTGCCCCCTGGGTGTCGGCCCGCCCGATCTTGCCCGCCACATCGGCTACGACATCGGCGCGGCAGGGGTTGCTGAGGTCTTCGCAGAGGCGC